>JAVRLI010000136.1:0-3168 GCA_031961525.1 Thermoplasmatota archaeon
TCTGTCTCTGACCACCTGAAAGTTCATGGGGGAATTTGTTCATGTATTCCGGACCCAATCCTACCTTAATCAAAAGTTCCTCCGCCCTTTTGTAGGCATCCTTTTGTTTCCATCCAAATGTTACCAAGGGCTCAGCTATAATATCCTTTATGAGATACCTGGGATCCAGTGATGAATATGGATCCTGGAAAACTATCTGTATATCTTTCCTCATTTCCCTTACTTTTTTCTTTGACATATGGTAAAGGGAATATTTTTTAAGGTCATCATTGCTTAATTTTTCATTATTCATAATTTTATTCATTATTTCCTGCGGAGGATCTATGAAAAGTTCTCCGCCTGATGGCTCAATTAATCTTAAAAGTAAACGACCAAGTGTTGTCTTTCCGCATCCCGATTCACCAACAAGACCAACAACCTCCCCTTTATGTATAACAATATCAACACCGTTCACAGCCTTAACGTAAAGTTTCCTCCTTGTGAACATTCCTGTTTTTAATTCAAAGAGCTTTTTTAACTGTCTTCCAACTATGAGCGTTTCATTATTCATTTTTTCACCTCAGTAGAGCCAGCAGGCAACATAATGACCCGGTTCAATTTCCTTCATGGTAGGTTTTTCCCTTGAGCAAATATCCATGGCATATTCGCACCTTGGATGAAACTTGCATCCAGGTGGAGGATTTATCATGTTTGGTATACTTCCAGGAATTATATGCAGCTTTGATTTCATTGTTTCTTCCGTTGGTATGGATCTCAGAAGTCCCTGTGTGTATGGATGCTTTGGATTATAAAATATCTGCATTTTTTCACCAATTTCAACAATATTTCCAGCGTACATAACAGCAACCCTGTCAGCAACATCAGAAATTACACCAAGATCATGGGTGATGAAAAGTATTGATGATGAGGTCCTTTTCTTCAGATCCTTCATGAGATCAAGTATCTGGGCCTGAATTGTTACATCAAGTGCTGTCGTAGGTTCATCCGCTATAAGGAGCTTTGGATCGCAGGACATGGCCATGGCTATCATTACCCTCTGTCTCATACCGCCGCTGAGTTCATGTGGATATGCCTTCAGGAGACTTTCAGGGTTGAAAATGTTCACTAACCTTAATAATTCTATAGCCCTTTTCTCAGCTTCTTTTATCAAAGGTTTATTCAGATAACCTTTTAGACCAGGGATCCTTCCAATTAATGGATTTTTTCCCTCAGCCACAGCCTTGAAATAATTTATTCTCAACCTTGATAATTTTTTATCATTTTTAAGTTTATCAATCTCCTCCTCTTTCTGGAGTTTTGTTAAATCAGTTCTGTAAAAAATTGAACCCATTTGCTGTATCATTGCCATTGAAATGGGGTCGTTTGAAAATTTCTCCTGACTATTTTTGTCTCCAGAGAAAACAGCATTTTTTATTTCCATGAACTTTTCATCACTCAAAGTTTCTCTTGCAAGAATCCTCTGTGCGAGCTGTTTCCTCTGGTGTTCAAGAATTGGTTCAGTTATCTGATGGCCTATTGATAACACAGGATTCAAAGCAGTCATGGGCTCCTGAAATATCATTGCCATTTTTTCCCCGCGGAATTTATTCAGGAATTCCTGTGTCTTATTGTAAAGTCTTCTCTTCACTTTAAGTTTCGCCTTCTTCTTTTTCTGGACGATTCTAACATCCTTGCCCACATTCTTTGTTAATTCAACACAATCAAAGTATACTTTACCTTCAACTATACATCCCTGCGTTGGAGGGATGAGACCCATTATGGATAGGGATGTTACGGATTTTCCACAGCCTGTTTCACCAACAAGTCCAAGCGTTTCACCTTCATAAATTTCAAGGTTTACACCATCAAGTGCCTTAACAACGCCCTTCCATGTTACGAAGTGTGTTTTAAGGTTTTCAACTTTAACAAGTACCTTTCTTTCCATTGAATCACCTTCTCAACCTTGGATCAAGAGCATCCCTTAAACCATCACCAAGCAGGTTCATTCCAAGAGCAAATATGAGTAATGCAAAACCTGGAAATACGATGGTCCACCAGGCACCAACAATTGCATATTCATAACCTATACTTGAAAGGTAACCGAGTTCCGGCATATATGAATTTGAAGGTGCGAATCCTATAAAGTATAATGTTGCAAGTGTGAGGACGATTGTTGCAAGGTCGAATGAGAATTGAACAAAAATTGGTGCAAAAGTATTGGGAAGTATATGCTTTATCATAATCTTCCAGTCCTTTACACCTGATGCTCTCGCCGCTTCAACAAATGACTGTTCCCTTATGGAAAGAACCTGTCCCCTTACAACCCTTGCATAGATGGGCCACCATATTATTATTAGAGCTATTGAGAGAATTAAAAGGGATCTTCCAAGATATACACCTACAGCAATTGCAAGAACAAGGTATGGAATGCTGAAGAAAATATCTGTTATACGCATTACAATCTCATCAACCCATCCACCAAAATAGGCCGAAATGACACCTATGAGAATTCCAGATAGGGCTCCAAGCGTTACAACAAAAACAGAAAATCCTATATCAATCCTTATTGCTTTCATTATTCCCTGGTAAAGATCAATACCTGGGTATGTTGTACCCAGCGGGTGTCCAGGACCGGGTGGCAAAGGAACAGTATTTATAAAATTTGGATAAAGGTAGTCAACACTTCCCGTCAGACCGAGAGCTCCAGGATAAAATTGATCAAGCAATGCAATTATGAAATAGGCAATAACAATTATCATGCCTATCAATGATGCTGGACTTTTTAAAAGTATGGACATTGTGAGTTTGAAATTCTCAATTCTTGGTTTCAAACTTTCCCTGAATGTATATTCCGCCATTTTTATTCACCCAGCCTTATCCTTGGATCAATATATGCATAGAGTAAATCCACAATGAAATTTGCTACAACAAGAATAAGACCAAACAGTAATGTGGATCCCATAATTCCACCCGTATCATAGTTAATCAATGCCTGAACTGTCCATAAACCCATTCCGGGATAGTTGAAAATATCCTCTATTACGACAACACCTCCCAAAAGATCTGCAAATATAAGACCAAGGATTGTTGTAACAGGTATCAATGCATTCTTCCTTGCATGTTTCCTTATCACAATTTTTTCAGGAATGCCCTTTGATCTGGCAGTTTTTACATAATCCTGGTTCATGC
>JAVRLI010000137.1:0-3015 GCA_031961525.1 Thermoplasmatota archaeon
AATAAAATATTGTCGTACTTGTTTGTTGTTGTTGTGATGTGATATCCGAAGGGTTATTTTGATATTTTTTTTTTTTTAACTGATGCGAAAACTTTGACTATAAAAAGCCCATACCCAAATATGGGTTCCGCAAAGCTGAACAAACGCAAGATCAACTATATTATCAGAGCGAAAATAAAAGGACAGAGTTACAAACAGATTGGAAAGGATCTAAAAATAAGCGTATCAACAGTGAAAAGAGTATGGATTCATTGGTTAAATTATGGAGAACCAATAGAAATTAAATGGAGTGGTAGAAAAATGTTAAATATAGATGAGAATATTGAGAAAATAATACTTTCTGTTCATAACGAACAGAAATTAGGAGCTGTTAGACTTGAAAAGATTATTGAAAGTAAATATGGTATTCATATCCTCCATAACACAATTCACAGAATATTATTGAAGAATGGTAAGGCCAGAGAAGAGATAAACAAGAAAAAGAGGAGAAAGAAATGGATAAGGTATGAAAGAAAACACAGTTTATCAATGGTTCATCTTGACTGGCACAGTGGAAATGGAAAGAACATATGTGTTGCACTTGATGACGGTTCAAGGATGATATTAGCAGGAGGAGAATTTAAAAAAGCAACGGAAGAAAATACTAGAATGGTTGTAAAGGAAGCTATTGATAAATATGGAAAGATAGGAGTAATAAGGGACGTGTTAACAGATAGAGGATCACAGTTTTATGTTAATAAAAAAGATGAAAAGGGAGAAGGAGAAAATAAATTTGAGGAATTTCTAAAGGAGAATAACATAAAGCATATTGTATCAAGAGTGAATCATCCACAGACAAATGGGAGGCTGGAAAAATGGTTTGATTTATATGATAAACATAGAAATGATTTCAAAACATTTGAAGAGTTTGTGGAATGGTATAATACAATAAGATATAATCAAAGTCTTGATACAAAGTATTATTTGCAAACACCAGAAGATGCATTCTGGACAAGATTGCCTGAAGAATTCATCTTCTGGGATACTACAGATTGGCTGTGTATGTAAAAAATTTTTAAGAAGATCATATATCCTATAGATATGAAAAATTTAAAAGTAGAAGATTTTTACAAAATAAAATTTCTCAGCGATGTACAATCTTACAGCAAAAGCCTATTTTTCGTTGTTACCAATGCGGACAAAAAATCAAATGAATACAGGAGCAAAATATGGATTTATGATGGAAAAATACATGAATTCACATCAGGTCCAAAGGATTCACAGCCAAGGGTTTCACCAGATGGAAAATACCTTGCATTTGTTTCTCAGCGGAAAGAAAAGAAAAATCAGCTTTTGATCATGCCACTAATAGGTGGTGAACCAAAGGTTATACTTGAAAGGGATGATATTTCTGAAATAACCTGGGCACCCGATGGTAAATCCATATACTTCATTTCCAACGAAAAAATGAAGAGTGAAAGTGATGTAAGATACATTGAAAGGTATCCTTTCTATTTCAACGGTGAGGGCTTTATATTTGATAAAAGACCAACACTCTTCAACGTTAATCTCAGAGGAAAAATTAAAAAGATCACAGGTGAACCATACAACGTTGAATCATTTTCCATATCAAAGGATAACAAAATTGCAGTTGCTATGAGGGATGATAAACAGGATGTTAATTGGAACAACCTTTACATTTTTGAAAATGGAAAAATGAAGAAAATAGATATTGATGGATCATTTTCAAACCCCAGATTTTCATCTGATGGAGAAAAAATCGCTGTTGTTTATTCAGACAATAAAAAAAGCGTTTGCCAGCACCATAAAATTTACATTTATAATTTACAGGATAATTCATTCAAATGCATAACGGATGATATAGATAGGGATATTGGAAATTCAATAAATTCGGATTCAAGGTTTGGTTCAGGGAAGTTATTTGACTGGGTTGGGGAAAGAATATATTTCACAATCACAGATGGAGGTATTTCAAAAATGTTTTACCATGATGAAAAAGGAAACTTTGAATTTTTCAGTAACAATGAAAGCATAGAGTGTTTTTCAATAATGGAAAAAGGATTTGCATATATTTCACAGAGTGCAACAAGACCAACTGAACTTTTCCTGTACAATGGTAAAATTAAAAGATTAACAAAATTCAATAAATATTTTGAAAACTTGCCAGAACCAAAGAAATTCACCATCAGGGCATCTGATGGAATGAATGTTGATTTCTGGTTTTTAACTAAGGATGGAAAGGAAAGGCCAACAATTCTTGAGATACATGGTGGTCCGAAGACAGCGTACGGTAATGCTTTCATGTTCGAATTCCACCTTTTGGCACTATCTGGTTTTAATGTTCTGTTTGCAAATCCGAGAGGCAGCAACGGATACAGTGAAAAATTTGCACTTGAGATTAAGGAGCATTATGGAGAAAGGGATTATATGGATTTAATGGAGATCGTTGAATATTCATTGAAAAACCTACCAGTTGATAAAGAAAGACTGGGTGTGATGGGTATATCCTATGGAGGATTTATGACAAACTGGATCATTGGTCATACGGATATTTTCAAAGCCGCGATAACGGAAGGGTCCATAAGCAATCAAATTTCGGATTTTGGCACGTCTGATATTGGCCCTGGTTTTGATGGTGATCAGATTGGTAAAAATCCCTGGGATATGATCGATCATTACTGGGAAAAAAGTCCATTGAAGCATATTAAAAATGTAAAAACTCCACTTTTAATAATACATTCGGATGAGGATTACAGATGCCACATTGAACAGGCATATCAGCTTTTCACTTCACTTAAATACTTTGGCAAGGATGTAAGGATGGTAATATTTCCTGGAGAGAAGCATGCATTTTCAAAGTCTGGAAAACCAAAACACAGAATTGAAAGGTTAAAAATTATTCTTGATTTTATGAAAAAGCAACTAGAGGATTGAAATGAAATTTATATTGACCATTGATCTAAAAAAATGGCTTTAAAAAAGATGTGATCGATGATAACATATTGAAAAATTTCC
>JAVRLI010000138.1:0-3073 GCA_031961525.1 Thermoplasmatota archaeon
TCTTCTTAAATCCTCATTTTCTAACAATTTTCTGTATTTGGCTTCGAAGCTCATGATTATATGTAATAGATAGTTCTATTTAAAGTATTCGCTTATGAATTAAAGCGGGCTCGGGGGGATTTGAACCCCTGACCATTCGGTTAAGAGCCGAACGCTCTACCTGGCTAAGCTACGAGCCCTAACCAAACCAAAATAGTGAAAATCAATATAAACTTTTTCCGAATTTATTGGATCAATTTTACCCTCATACCTTCTATTTTATATTTACCGTCTTCAATTATTTTTATTGCCTCAACAAGCGATTCATGTTCAAAGGGCAGAATTCTTTCAGCAAGTGTTTCAGGCGTATCATTATCATAGACAGGAACGCATTTCTGAACTATTATTGGTCCTTTATCTATTTCCTTTCTCACAAAATGAACAGTGCATCCTGATACCTTGCACCCAGCTTCAATAACAGCTTTGTGAACAAACTCACCATAATAACCCTTTCCACCAAAGCAGGGTAAAAGTGCAGGATGAATGTTGATTATTCTGTCATAATAGGAATTTATGAATTTTTCAGTTAGAATTTTAAGGTAACCGGCAAGGACAACAAGATCCACTCTATATTCTTCAAGGATTTTCATTATTTCTTCATCGTACTGTTCAGGTGTTTTATTCTTTGATGAAACAAAATATGCTGGAATATTTGCATTTTTAGCTCTTTGTAAAGCAAAAGCATCGCTTCTGTTTGAAATTACAACAACTACCTTTGATTTTATCTTTCCTGACAATGATGCATCTATTATTGACTGTAAGTTTGTTCCCCTTCCTGAAACAAGGACACCAATGTTCATGATAAAATAAAATAAATACTTAAATTAGAAATTTTCTATTGTTTCTTTCAGAACCTTTTCAATTTTCTTTGAGGTTACTTGAAACGTAACACTGTTTTGCCAATTTTCTTAAATTCACTCCCCATTCCTTTCTCAGATCTTCATCAAAGTAAGCAATTTTGATCTTATCTCCAATATCTTTCAAATTTATCTTTTCAAATTTTTCAAACTTTTTTAAATCTAATTAAGGGTATTTGAGAAACTATTCCAGGTTTTAGCCCGCTCAATTCAAATGATCATAAAAAGAGAAACATAATTATTTAAAACCTTTGGATTTGGAGCTCCATTCTCCCTTCAGAAAATAATTAAAATAAGTGTAAGCTTAATCTGATTTCTTTAGAGGTTCAACAATTTTCATTACCTTTTGAAGTATTTCACTCCTTATTAAATCGGGATCCCTACCCTCAAATTTTCCTTTTATTAAAATTATGTAGGTGTTTAATGTTGTTTCATCAATTGTTACCCATATATCCTGGGGGGTTAATTTTTTAATTTCCATGGTTATTTTATCTTTTATGTTATCAAGTTCTATATATTTTGGTATTTCATAACGCGCCTGAACCCATACATATTCGTTTTCCAGAGTTATGGCTGCCTGTATTACAACATTATTGGGGAGTTTGACCAACCAGCCAGACTCCAGTTCCAGCGTAGTATAGTTCAATGAAATATCCCTGATAATACCTCTATAATAGGAATCTTCCATAAAGTCCCTTGAAAAATATTTTGGAGAATATGAAGGAAGTATTGAACCGTACTGCTCGGTATTTATGACAACCCTATCACCTATTTTAAAAGGTCTTACAATTATTAAAAGAACACCTGCAAATAGGTTTGATAAAATTGTCTGGGCGGCAAGACCTAGGATTATGCTAATAAATAAACTGCCGTATGCAAGACCTGTTAAATCCACACCAAGGATCCAGGGAATTGCTATGATTATAATTAGAATAAATAGCAACCTCAGGAGATATTCAATGTACTTGATTCTTCTTTGGTCGTATATTTTAGAAAGGTTTGTGCTTATTGTTTTTGAGGAAATTTCATAAACTATGTAAAGAATAATTGCAACAATTAGTGCATAAACGAATTTTATATAGGAAATTTTAAAGACTATTGAAAGGTAATAGGAGAGGATTAGAAAAAAACCACCGAATATGATTGTAAGGATTAAATAAACTGTGAATCTTCTAACAGGTGTCATTAAAAACGAAAAATTCACAATCCTAATAAAGATTATGATCAGTATTGATTATCTCATCCATGACATATGGATAATATGCTCTGTTTTCAAGTAACATTTCAAGCTCAACGGGAGTGAGAAAAGGTTTTTTTAATAAAATTTCATTATCAAGGACAATCCTTGGGCATGCAAAATTCACAAACACATCAAAGTTTAAATTTTCTAATTTTTCAAGTGTAACATTGTCCATTATAACTATTTCACCATCCATTCCCTTTTCCCTCAATTTTTCAAGTAATTTTTTGGCATATTTCAACCTTAACTGTCCAATCTTTGTTGAAACAATAAGGGCAAATTTCTTTGCATTCCTTGCAAGTTCAATCTGCGCATACCTGATTTTTATCAATTTATCGTAATCAATCTTTTTTATTTCACCTGTTAATGGATCAAAGGCGTACGTATCTTTTTGAGTTGAAACAGAAACACCCCTTGCATGGAATTCACCATCTGATATAACAATGAAACAATCCGCACTCTCCATAATACTTTTTGCAGAACTGAAATTACATCCCAGTACCTGTCCGGGGTAGAAAAGTCTATCATCACCCTTTCCAATTCTAGCAGAGAATCCATTTTTCTCAAGGTAATCCTTCAATTTTTCCAGTAAATGTATGTATTGAATGGATGCAAGCAAACCAAAGCTTTTGCAGTTTAAAGATAATATTTTTTTATAATAAAACTCAGGATCAACCTTACTTTTAATTTCCACAAATATTACATTTTCACCATAGTTTATGTTGGGTATTCTTGAATGGGCAAAATGCAGTGTTATGTAATTATCAAATAAATGAACATCACAGGCACCATAGATGTTTTCTCCTGAAAATATTATTTCATAATCTTTTAACTTTTTTTTAATTTCATCGATGTATATTTTCAGTCCCTCCGGTAATTCCACATAAATTTTCTTGTTGTTCTTTGAATCAAGATCCTTTTTTATTTTTTCCCAGTC
>JAVRLI010000139.1:0-2992 GCA_031961525.1 Thermoplasmatota archaeon
TTTATTTACAGCATCCCCGCCTGCAAATATTTTTGGAATTGATGTTTGTCCCAATGAATTCACAACAATTTCATTATCCTTCATGCTTAACTTTTCAGCAATCTCCCTTGGAAGGAATGATACATCCGTTCCCTGCCCTGTTGCCTCAACTATCGTATCGCATTCAAGGAAATATTCAATATCCTTAATTGGAACAGGCCTGAGCCTTTTTCCTGATGAATCTGGTACCATTTCATTCTTCCAGTATCTTATACCTTTTATGAAATTATCACTATCCTTAACGTATTCGATGGGTGTTGCCTTCCATATGAATTCAATACCCTCCTCAAGGCTTTCCTCCATCTCCTCTTCAGCATTTGAACTTGGATAGCCAGGTCTGTCCTCAGCCCTTCTTCTGTACATGACATAGACTTTTTCAGCCCCAAGCCTTTTTGCTGTCCTTGCTGAATCCATGGCTGTGAATCCACCACCTATTATTGTAACTACCTTACCCATTTTTATTTCCTCACCAAGGTTTGCCATTTTCAGAAAATCCAGAGCATGGTAAACATATTTACCATCCCAGCCGGGTGTACCTGTTGTATGCCTTTTCTGGTTTCCAACACCCAGGAATATTGCATCATAATTCTGGTAAATTTCATTGAAATCTATATCCTTACCAACATGTGTGTTGAAATGGAATTCAACACCCGCATTCTTTATGAAATTGTATTCCTTTTCAAGAACTTTCAATGGTAACCTGTACTTTGGTATACCAACGTTCAGTTCTCCTAAAGGTACAGGTAAAGATTCAAAAACTGTGCATTTAACACCAAACATGGATAGGATATAAGCAACGGTCAATCCTGCCGGACCTGCTCCTATTATTGCAACCTTTTTTCCAGTATCCGCCCTTTTTTTATGCTCAAGTATTTTTGAATAATCAGGGAACTGTTCCGCAACGAATCTTTTTAGATGTCTTATTGCAACAGGTTCTTTATAAACACAGTTATCCTCACAGTTATGTGTGCATATGTTTCCGCATATTTCAGGGAATGGAAGATCCCTCATGATTATTCTTAGAGATTCCTCAAATTCACCCCTTGCAATTGCCTGCACATATCCTGGAATATCAAGCCTTGCGGGGCAGCCCTGAATGCAGAGACCGCAGCCCATGCATCTCGATGCCTCCCTCATTGCTTCAGCCTTTGTATAACCAAGTGTTACAGGCATCCTGAAATCCTTTACCCTTTTTTCCACACTTTCATGCTTTATTGGAACCCTTTTAAAATTCAATCTGTAAATTAAGGTTTCAGGCATAGATCTCAGGGGTAAATAGTAAAAATGGATATTAACTTTTTCCAGAAAAATAATTTATACTGAATGCTTTTTTCCCTCAATGTTCGTCAGGATGGATTATTCTGAAGACATGAAATTCATTGCAACTGTTAATCGTTAACATGGTGTGATTGTTGATGGTGATAGAAAGATCGCACCATCTGGCATGGATTTTCTACTTGTTGGTCTTGGATCCTGTACGGCGATAGATCTTGTTTCAATACTTAAAAAAATGAGGGAAAATTTCAGAACTTTAAGGATTGAGGTTAATGGCGAAAGGGCACAGGATTTCCCAAAGGTATACACAAGTGGAACATTGAAATACATTGTTTATAGCAGTGTAAATGAAGAGAACCTTAAAAAGGCAATAGAACTATCACAGAACAAGTACTGTTCAGCAAGCATAATGTTCAAGAGATCTGGAGCTGAAATGGAATACTCATATGAAATACTGGATTAGCCACCGCTAACAGGTGTCATTATTGCAATTTCATCATTTTCCCTTAATTCAACATCACCATCCACATATTTGTAATTTATTGAAACAATCATATTCTCATCATTTAAACTGTATTTTTCTTTTAGAATTGAAATTAATTCTCTTAACATCTTACCGTTAAATTCTATAAACTCTTCCCTTTTGTTTGTAATGTCCCTGAATGCACCGAAATAAAGGACCTTAATCCTCATTTTTCATCACCCTTCTTGTTTTTCTTCCAATGCTTTCCAGAACCATCCCTTCAACATCGAATATCCTCAATTTTCTTGATAACCTTACTGTGTTTTCAAGTTTATCCTTCTTTTCAGCATAGAACTTAAGAACAGTTTCATTCCTCTCCACCTTATCCCCAATCTTTTTGTAAACCCATATACCTGCACCCTTATCGTTGGGTGCTCCTAAAGATCTTGCAAGCTGTACAATGCTTCTGTTTGAAACATATGATATGTAACCATCCATGTATGATGTTAAATCGTACTGGAATTCTCCAACCGGAATTTCATCACTCTTCTCAATACCCTTTGATCCCTGCGCATTAATAATTTCTAAAAACTTTTCCCTTGCCCTCCCGCTGTTTAATATCTGCCTTGCAAGATCCTTTCCCTTGTTGAATTCCGCAACACCACCCATCTCAATGATCATTGATGCAAGTTCTATTGCCTTGACAATCATGCTGTTTGATGTAGGAATCCCTTCAAGAGCTTTCATTGCTTCCAAGGCCTCAAGGGCAGGTCCAACAGCCCTTCCAAGTGGCTGACCACCGTATGTAATAGCACATTCCACATGAATATTCAATCTGTTTCCTATCTCTATGAACCTTGATGCAAGATCCCTTGCCTTTTCCTCATTCTGTACCTTTGTTTCTGATCCCATGGGAATGTCAATTAAAAGATAATTTATTCCAGTTGCCTTCTTTTTTGCAAGAACAGATGCTATTACCTGGGGATATGGATCAATTCCTAGAGGATGCTCAATCCTTATTATTTTATCATCAGCAGGTGCCAGGTTCATTGCACCTCCCCATGTAAGTGTTCCACCAACATCCTCAACTATTTTCTTTATTTCATTTGCCTTTAGATCCACCCTTGCAAGGACTTCCATAACATCAGCTGTACCTGCAGGTGAACTTATTGCCCTTGATGATGTTTTTGGAATTTTTAATCCAGCATATGCAAC
>JAVRLI010000140.1:0-2903 GCA_031961525.1 Thermoplasmatota archaeon
TACAGAAAAAAATTGATGAGAATTTACCCGAACTTGGATCCTTTAAAATTGTTGGGCAAATACTTGATACATACATAATTGTGGATACAGGAAATGGCATGTTGATTGTGGATCAGCATGCAGCACATGAAAGGATAAGGACTGAGAAACTTGAGGATGATATAAACAGAAAGAGTGTTCAGAACCTTATAGATCCAATAACAATAAAGCTTGAACCATGGCAGATTGAAATTTTAAGGGAAGAAAGGGATATTTTATCCTCTTTTAATTTTCAATTCGATCTTTTCCAGAACCATGTTGTTTTAAGAACAGTACCATCATTCTTTAAAATTAATGAAATAGTGGATGCCTTCATTGAAGGACTGAACGAACTTGGTAAAAATAGAACGAAAGGAATTGAAGAAAGGAAAAGGGAAACAATTGCAACAATGGCCTGCAAGGGTGCAATAAAGGCAAACCAGAAGTTATCTGAAAAGGATATGAAAATTCTTCTTTATGATCTGATGAAATGCAGGAATCCCTACACATGTCCGCATGGAAGACCGACAATGATAAAAATAGGAAAAGAGGAACTTGAAAAAATGTTTAAAAGAAAAATTTAGGATAAAAATTTCACAAGCAATGCCTTCTGTGCATGAAGTCTGTTTTCAGCCTCATCAAATACAACACTGTTAGGTCCGTCAATAACATCTTCAGTTACCTCAAGTCCCCTGTGTGCGGGTAAACAGTGCATGAAAATATAATCCTTTTTTGCATGCTTCACAAGATCCTTATTGACCTGGTATGGTCGGAATATCTTTTCCCTTTTCTCCTTTTCCTCCTCCTGTCCCATGGAAACCCATACATCCGTATAAATAACATCAGCATCCTTCACAGCTTCAACAGGATCGTTTGTGAAAACAATTTTTGATCTTCCATTTGAAACCTCTTGTGCCTTTTTAAGATCATCCTGTGATAACTCAAATCCCTTGGGTGATGCGATTGAAAAATCAAAACTAACTATTGCACATCCATAGAGCAAGGATCTTGCAACATTGTTTCCATCACCTACAAATGCAACCTTCAATTTTTTGTCCCTTCCCTTCTTTTCAATCATTGTCATTATATCTGCTATTATCTGAGCAGGATGTTCATAATCATCAAGTGCGTTTATAACGGGTACGGATGAATTTTCGGCAAGTTCAACAACCATTCTGTGATCGAATGCCCTGTATACAATTCCGTTAACATATCTGCTCAGAACTTTAGCTGTATCGGATATTGTTTCACCCCTTCCCATCTGCATATCCCTTGGGCTCATGTAAAGTGCATGGCCACCAAGCTGTGTCATTGCAACCTCAAAGCTCGTTCTTGTCCTTGTTGATGGTTTTTCAAAGATCATTGCAAGGCTCTTTCCCTTCAACTTTTCCATGTATTCTTCGGGTTTTTTCTTTATTTTTAATGCAAGATCTATTATATCCATCAGGTCATCTTTCACATCAAGCATTGAAACAAGAACCCTCTTCAAGACAATCACCCATAACAGAGAATTGCTCTTCGGTTATAATCTTTATCATTATTATTTTATCCTCCTTTCATTAAAGGATAATTTTTGTTAAGTTCTCGGAGATAAAATTTGAATGTTTTTCGAATCTCTTTAATCTAATATATTCAGGTTATCTAGAACAGGAATCCCAGGTATCATATATTATCTGTTAAAATCCTTAAGGGTGATATTTGCTTTAATCAAATATCAGGTTTTTTTATTGTTTAAATCTTTAACAATATCTTGAAGGACTTTTTTAATTGATTTTTGGAGCCTGCTTCAATATCCGCAATTGCAACTTCTAAAAAATCTCAACGTGATATATAGTATCTAAACTTTTAACCTTCTATTTTTTATTAAAAATGATTGGTAATAAAATTTTTATGATTTTAATATTTTACCCTCCATATGATAGTTATAATTGGTCTTGGAACAGCTGCAGTTTATGCAACAAGATGGATCACATCATTAAACAGGGATGAGGAGATTGCCATCATTGAAAAGCATGAATATGAATCATATTCACCCTGCGGTATTCCGCTTATTTTTGAAAAATCGGGAAATTTTGATGAATTAAAGCATCCATTCCCGAGAACAAAAAGGATCCAGGTTTATTTGAATTATATGGCTGAAAGAATTGATCCTCAAGGTAAAAAAGTTTATATAAAAAATTTAAAGACAGGTGAGGAAAAAGAAATAGGCTACGATAAATTACTTTTTGCCGGTGGTGCGGATCCATTCATACCACCAATAAAAAATGCAAGGGAATATGTGGGGAAGGGTGTGTTTGTTGTTAAAACACTTGAGGATGCGGAAAATATAGAAAAATATATTTCATCTGGTGTAAAAAATGTTGCTGTAATAGGTGCAGGTGCAATAGGTCTTGAAATGGCATATGCATTAAAGGTTAAAGGTCTAAACGTCCAGGTTTTTGAAATGTTCCCGCAGGTATTTCCGAGGGCCCTCGATCAGGACATGGCAAAAATTGTCCAGGAATACCTTGAATCCAATGGTATTAAAGTTAATTTGAATGCAAGGGTGAATGAAATAGTTGTTGAGAATGGAAAAATTAAGGGAATTGAAACATCCAATGGAAGGTATGATGCTGAAATGGTAATACTTGCAACCGGTGTTTCACCCAACACAAAGATTCTTGAGGGAATAGTGAAGATGGAAAGGGGTTATATTGTTGTTAACGAAAGAATGCAAACATCAAGGGAAGATATATATGCTGCAGGTGATTGCGTTATTGTTAAAAATTTTGTAGATTCATCACCATTCGTTATTCAGCTTGCAACAACAGCTTCTAAACAGGGAATTGTTGCAGGCATAAACCTTGCTGGCAGGAATGCAATTTATTCAGGTAGATCGGAAGAGC
>JAVRLI010000141.1:0-2897 GCA_031961525.1 Thermoplasmatota archaeon
GGGAACACCCTTTAAATTTTTCCATATTTCTTCAGGTATTGTTTCCTGCACCCTTCTCAATCTTACCTCAGATCCTTCATCAAGAGCTCTCATTTCAATCTCCCTTGCAGGAAGGTATGTGCATCCACAAAGAGAATAAATATATTATAGAAATTTTTACACTCCTTTATAATTTCAAGATGCTGCTGATGAAGTATTTATGTTATTTTTCCATTGTACGTATCCATTTCTTCAAGGATACTCGTATTTAAATATAGAATTAAATCATATAAAAAAATTACCAAAAATTTTTAATTCAAAATTTACATAAACTTTTCATGAACGAGAAAATCAAGGAAATTCTTGATGAATATAGAAAATATGAGTCAATATCACATGCACAGAGACTTTTGAACTGGGATGTTGAAACATACATGCCACAGGGTGGTATTGAAATAAGGGGTGAGGTAATATCCAATCTTGAACTAATGCAGCAGGAATTTTTTTACAGAATAAAGGAAAGGGTGGAGAGTATTGATGAAACTAATCTAGATGATTTTGAGAAGGGTATTATAAGAAGATTGAAGAGGGAAATACATTTCTATGTATCAATACCTCCAGAAATTCTAAAGGATCTCAGCAAGGTAACAACAGAATCATCCGTTGTATGGAGGGAGGCCAGGAAAAAGGGTGATTTTTCTAAATTCAGCCCTTACCTTGAGAGAATAGTTGAAATTGAAAGAATAATAGCTGAAAAACTTGGTTATGAAAAACATCCATACAATGCCCTCCTTGATCTTTTTGAGGAAGGTTTCACCGTTGACGATGCAGATAATGTTTTTGGAACAATACAGAATAAATGTAAACCAATACTTGAAAAGATAATATCTGATGGAAGGTTTTCAAGGAAACATCCTCTGGAGAGAAAAAAGTATGATGTTAAAAGGATGGAAATGTTAAACAGAAAAGTTCTGGAAATATTGGAAATGCCCTTGGATAGGTTTAGGATGGATGTTTCAGCACATCCATTTACAACATCCATTTCCGTAAACGATGTGAGAATAACAACAAGATACGAAGGAATAAACTTCAAATCAACATTCTATTCAACAATACATGAATGTGGTCATGCCATATATGAACTTCAAAAGGATCCAGAACTTGAATTTACACCTGTTAAGGGTGCACCATCCCTTGGCATGCATGAATCACAATCAAGATTTTTTGAAAATATACTTGGAAGGGGAAGGCCTTTTGTTGAAATGATGTATCCCCACATAATTGAAAATGTTAGAGTTGCAAGAAAATACAGTGTTGATGATATTTACATTTATTTTAACACTGTTTACCCGAGCCTAATCAGGGTTGATGCGGATGAAGTTACATACAATTTTCACATAGTTTTAAGGTATGAAATAGAAAAACTTCTTCTGGAAGATAAGATACAGGTAAAGGATCTGCCAGAAATCTGGGACGATTTTATGGAAAAATATCTTGGTGTAAGACCTGAAAAAGTTTCTGAGGGGGTTCTTCAGGACATTCACTGGGCGAATGGATCCTTTGGCTATTTTCCAACATATACACTTGGAAATGTTATATCAGCAATGATAAAATACAAAATACCTGAATTCAGTGATTATCTGGGAAAAAATAACATAAGGGGAATAAAAGAAATTCTACGTGAAAAAATACACAGACATGGATCAATATATGCTCCAAAGGATCTTCTTAAAAAGAGTTTTGGAGAAACATACAATCCTGAATACCTGATAAAATACCTTGAGGAGAAATATCTAAAATAAAAAAATTAAAAATTTAATTTTTTTACATCCAAGCATATGCGCAAAGAACCTGGTTTTCTCTTATTCCAACAAAATTCCTGCAATTTTTGCATTCAAGCAAAGAGACCTTTTCCCTGTTTGTCACATCGGAAAACATTTTCATTATCGTGCATTCTATTTCATTGTTTTTTATTTCCCTTGCCTTTGGAACTAAAATTTCCTGCATAGATGATCTTATTATCGACAATTATAAAAATTTGTTCTCGACATTTGGCGATAAATTTCAAAATTTTTATTTCAGTTTATATTCTCAAGATCCCTCTAAATTTATCTGTGTAACTCTCTCAAGAATTATATCAATACCCTTATCTATTAACCAGTATAGAGTTTGGTACAGACCATTTACACGTTCACTTTCATATAAAAATTTTAACGTACATTTTCCATTTTTACATTCAATTTCAAAAAACATGGGAAAATTGAATTTATTTAGCATTTCAGAAACTGGTCCCTTCAAAAAATTCCGTATTTCATTATCGGAGGAGAGGAATGATTTTACATTAAAGGTTGTTAATTTTTCATTTTCCATAATAATTAACTCAGCATTTTCAGGATCTATGGAAAGATTTTTGCCTAAAGCAATAAAGTCTTCGGGATAGGAAGCGCTGAAAATCACCTCTGTTAAATTTAAACTAACATCCAATTTTTTCAAAAATTCGAGAAAGTCTGTAACTTCAGTTATTTCTTCCAGAACAAATGAACCTGGTCCTAGGATCTCATTAAATGCGTTGATGTATTTTATTATTAATTCCGTAAACTCTTTTTCAGCTTTCTCCGTATACTGAATCAAGTGGTATATCCTTCCATTTTTTACAATACCGGAAGGATAAAATACACATTCTTCAATTTCAAATAACCTTTTCGCTGGAAGCTTTTCATCAAGTTTTGGATAAATTCTAGATGCTATTGGAATTTCGAGCCAGATTGTGGATTCCAACTCAAACGTTTTACCCTTCAATTGAATTAGTTTTTGAACTATTTCATAATAGTTTGGATCCGTTTTAAAAACTGAAAAATAATAAGAATTGATGGCGTAATCAAAATAAAGAACACCCTTTTTAATTATTCCTTTTAGTT
>JAVRLI010000142.1:0-2808 GCA_031961525.1 Thermoplasmatota archaeon
AAGTTAATAAAAAATATTTTTTTATCAGAAGGTTATTACTGTGTATCCTTCCTCTATTTTCTGGTTTACTTCAACTCCACCAAGCACCAGGCTTACATCTGGAAATATGTCAGACTCTGACAAGCCCTCATTTTTTAAGCTAACAGAACATGCTTTTACTGGAATACCTGTCTTTATTGCATTTTCAATCTGATCTATGAACTGTTGTGAGTTAGCCTGATTTTTATTGATAGCCTGCACACCTTGTCCTAAAAACAATATTTCAACCTGTGCATGTGCGTTCTTTACAGCATTTATAGCAAAATTAAAAGCTACCATTTCTTTCTGAATATTGCTTTTTCCTGTCAGAACCATTACCAATATTTTTGCTATTTTCTCACCATTATTATATATACATTTTTGTTATTTAAATGGTGTGTAAATAAATTGCTAGATTAATCATTTTTATTTTCAATCTTTGATTTTAGTATAAATTGAAAAAGTCTTCATTACATTTTCCGGAATTGATAAATTGTCTTTTTTGGTTTTATTAATTCCTAAATCACTTTTTTCAGATCTGAAAAGAATATTTCTATCCTTGCCCTTAAACAGTATTTAAAGGATTTTTTCAATTTTTTAAAACATTTTATGTATTTCTCTCACTACCTTTGCTTTCGTTGGTGATCCTCTTGTTCCTGCATTCTTTCTTGGCAATATTACCGGTGTTACAAAAACACGGCGAGAAAGCCTCACTTTTTAAAGCGGGATGAATCGCCAAAATGTTTATATAGTAATTTTGTATACAATAAATCAGAGCGTAAAGCTCTCTCGTCGGGACACGGCGAGTATAGGGGTGAAATGGTTGTGATAGCCAAAACAACCTATACCCTGAACCTTCGCATTTAAATGCGGAGAGTATGTCAGATCCGCATTATTATCAACAATTCTTTTAACATATAACAATACATATTTCAATGAAATGTTCTACATTATCTTCATGATAATAATTTTAACAAACATTATATCTGCGGTAATCATAAGCAAAACAGCCAGGGGTTTTGAAAATAAACAATCATAATTTTTTTATTATCATATCCTCAAGAACCATGCAAATCATGTGAATTATTGTTATGTGTGTTTCCTGTATTATTGGTGTTAAATCCGATTCAACGGTTATTGTTTTCTTTGCAACACTTTTTATTTTTCCACCGGATCTGCCTGTCAATGCTATTGTGTAAGCTTTTTTTGAATTCGCCTCTTCAATACCCTTAATAACGTTTTTTGAATTACCAGATGTTGTTATGCCAAAAACAACATCCCCTTCATTAACAATACCCCTTACCTGCCTTGAAAAAATTTCATCGAATGAATAATCATTACCTATTGCTGTTATCATGGATGTGTTTGTTGTTAATGCTATTGCGGGTAAAGGATCCTTTTCCCTTAGAAATTTACCTGTTATTTCTGCCGCAAAATGCTGTGCATCCGCAGCTGATCCACCGTTACCGAAAGTAACAAGTTTTTTTCCATTTTTCAGTGCATTGTATATTATTTCGGATACTTCCACTATTTCCTCAATTTTAATACTTTTCCTTGCCTTTAATCCTTCATCAATATACTCTTTTAGATTCATCAATCTCCCACACCCCTAAACCTGAATTAACAAATTCAACAGTGGATGTTTCAAAATTCTTTTCCCTCAATGATTTTATAAGATCGTGCCTGTGGAATTCATCTGTGAAAAGTAAAGCATAACCTCCACCACCAGCACCAAGCAATTTGTATCCAAGTGCACCATTTTTTTCGCAGAATTCAAAGAACTCATCAATCTCTTTGTTTGTTATTCCTGGTGAAAGGTTCTTCTTGTGGTTCCATTCATTTTTCAACAATTCACCGAAATCACCAAAATCTCCATGGTAAATTCTGTCCTTGATCTCACGTGCCAGTTCCTTTAAGGCATTGTAATGATCAAGGATTTCCTCATTTGATAGATTCTTTATCTGTTTCTGTATAATATCATGGGATCTCCTCCTAACGTTCAAATTAACAAGTATCAGCCTGAACTGGAGTTCATTAACTATTTCATCCTTTATTCTCATTCTATTGACAATAACATTATTTTTCTTGAATTCAATGAAATTGAAACCTCCAAATACAGCTGCGTACTGATCCTGCATCCCTCCTGCAATCTTCAGATCCTCCCTTTCAATTTTATAGGCCAATTCAGCTGTTTCATATTCACCCATGTTTATGTTCAACCATTTTTTGAATGCACCAACTATTGAAACCATCATGGTTGATGATGATCCAAGACCGGATCCATATTCCGTATCGCTGTGTGAAATTAGCTCAAAACCCCTATTTGGCTTGAATTCATTTATTATTGCCCTGAAAAATTGCGACTCCTCACCATCAACCTTACCATTCCTTAAATTTATTGAATAATCAATGTTGAACATGGGTTCCCTTATTTTAACAATATCATCATTTCTCTCTATAATTGTTGTGTAGGCATATTTTCCAATTGTTGCTGAAATAACAGCACCTCCGCCATGATTTTCAAAATAATCTTTTATGTCTGTTCCTCCGCCCGCAAAACTTATTCTTAATGGAGCCCTTGATCTAATTACCCTTACCATCGTTATTTAAATAAAATATCATAATATAAAGGTTTTTCAAAAGTTTATTATTATTGTTGTTATAAAAGAGAATGATGGAAAAAAGGAAGGCAATATTTATTGACAGGGATGGTACAATAAATAAAGACTGTCCATACTGCCATAAAAGGGAGGATCTTTACATTTATGAAGATACGGTTGAATTAATGAA
>JAVRLI010000143.1:0-2845 GCA_031961525.1 Thermoplasmatota archaeon
TGAAAATAGTTGATACAATCGTTGCTTTGAGAGCAATTGCATTTCAGGATCACAATGCTCCGGAAAAAATTGAAAAGGTTGTATGGGACATATTTGAGAACGGTAACCCATGGGGTGGTAAAAAGAGTGAGAGGGCAAAATGGGCCGAAGGCATGGGAATAAAGAATGCAAGGGAAGGTGTTGATGTTTTACTTTATGTTGGCTGTGAGGCAGCATACGATCCTTCACAGCACGATTCAATAAGATCCATTTCTTACATACTTAACAAGGCTGGAATAAACTTTGGTATACTTGGAAACGAAGAAAGATGCTGTGGCGAACCATTAAAAAATGCGGGTGAATTTGGATTCCTTGAGGAATTGATCCTTCAAAACATTAAGGACTTTGAGAGCACAGGGGCAAAATACATTGTTACTGTTTCACCCCACTGTTCAAATATGTTCAAAAAGTATTATAAAAAATATGGTCTAAACATGGAAGTAATGCATTACGCTGAATTCTTTGAGAAGCTTAGGAGCGATGGAAAAATAAATTTCAAAAAAATTGAAAATGGGAATACAGTAACTTACCATGATCCATGTATACTGAGCAGGGATGATAGATTCATAGATGAGCCAAGGGATATGCTGAAATCTGCAGGATTCAAAATTGTTGAAATGAAGGATCATGGTAACCTTTCATTATGCTGTGGTGGAGGTGGAAACAGAATGTTCCTTGAATTCAAGGGAAAAAGGCTATCGGATATAAGGGCTGATCAGGCAGGGGAAACAAATGCCCAAATAATTGTTACCGCCTGCCCATACTGTAACATGAACATAAGGGATAGCGTGAAAACAAGGAACATGAACATGAAGGTAATGGATCTTGCACAGTTACTTAAGGAGATGATTGAATGATCAACACCTGGGTTTTAGTTGAGCATGATAAAAATGAAATTGAGGATGTTTCCCTAGAAATTATTGGCAGAATCAATGAAATAAAAAATAAGGTAAATGTTTCAATAACATCAATAATTTTCGGTGAAGATACACTGGATTTACCGGAAAAGTTAATAAAATTTGGATCTGATAATGTTATTTTTCTCAAGAATAGATATTTTGAGGAATATGATACTGAAACCTATGTTAATTCCATTACACCAATCATTGAGGAAAGAAAACCCGAAATAGTTCTAATAGGTGCAACATACAGGGGCAGGGACTTTGCAGGAAGGCTTGCAGCAAGGTTAAATACAGGTCTTGCCGCAAACGCAATAACGCTTGATATAGATGAGAATGGAACATTGTACACAGGTGTTCCTGGTTATGGTGGAAGGTTCATAGCTGAAATAGTAAACTACAAAAAGAGACCACAAATTTCAACCGTAAGACCTGGAGTTTTCAAAAAGATGGAAATGGATGAGAATAGGAAGGGTAAAATTGAGATCATTGATGTTAATGTTAATGAGCCAAGGGTAAGGGTGAAGGAAAGAGTAAGAAAGGAATTCAGGGATATTAGTAAATCGGATTTTGTTGTTATAATTGGTAATGGTGCAGCAGATAAAATGGATCTTGCAAAAAGGTTTGCGGAACTTGTTAATGCGGATATTGGTGTAACAAGACCCATAGCGGATAGAGGTTTGGCCCCAAGGGATATTCAGATCGGTTCAACAGGTCTTTCTTTATCTTCAAAGATTGCAATTATTCTTGGATCAAGCGGATCCGAACACTTTGTTTCAGGTATTGAGAAATGCGGAACGGTTATTTCAATAGATATAAGCAAGGATTCAAACATTTTCAATTATTCGGATTATTGCATTGTTGAGGATCTTTCTAAAATTTTACCAATACTTGTGGAGAAACTGGAGGGGAAAAAATGAGAAACATTATTGTCTGTGTTAAGGTTGTTCCACAGACAGAAAATGTCACATTTGATCCTGTTACAAAAACCCTTGACAGATCAAAGGCTGAAAATAAAATAAATGATGCTGACAAAAATGCGATAGAACTTGCATTACAGCTTAAATCCAGGTATGGAGGTAATGTTATCCTTGTTTCCATGGGCCCCATGTTCTTTGAACCTTTTTTGAAACTTGGTATAGCCATGGGGGCAGATGATGCCTACCTTCTATCAGATAGGGCTTTTGCAGGAGCTGATACTTATCCAACAGCACTCACGCTGGCAAAAGCAATAGAAAAGATTGGAAATTACGATCTCATTTTAACAGGTGAGGAATCATCCGATGCTGGTCTTGGTCAGGTACCTGCACAGATTGCAGAGTTTTTACATTTACCACAAATTCTTTTTGTTTCGGATGTGAAAATTGAGAATGACAGAATAATTGCGAAGAGAACAATAAAGGGTGGATATGAGTATGTAGAAACAACAATGCCTGCTGTTCTGAGCATAGAACTAGGAATAAACCAGCCAAGGTTTCCTGATTTCAGAAGGAAGAGATGGGCTGATAAGGAATTTAAATTAAAAGTATGGAACGCAAAGGATCTTGAACTTGATGAAAATATTGTAGGTTTAAAGGGATCCTATACCTTCGTTAATAGGTTCATAGAAACAACTCCACCTGTAAGAAGGAGAGAATTCATAGAAGGATCAACCGAAGAAAAGGCTGAAAAAATATTAAATTTAATAAAAAACATAAAATAATCTTTTAAAAATTTCCTTTTTTTCTTTTATTCAGATTCGAGTTTACTTCTTTAAGAAAGATTTGATCATGATATTATTAATTCCCTTTCACCCACAATTAAAAATAAAAGGGTATAGAATTTTTCAAAAATCTATCGATAAAGTTAAATATGGTAAAAAAATTATACTAATTATGATACCACAATTTGTCGATCGATCCAGGGAA
>JAVRLI010000144.1:0-2879 GCA_031961525.1 Thermoplasmatota archaeon
GTGTGCTCTTCCGATCTTGTATGTTTATAACGCCAGCCCTTCACATCAACCATTAGAATGTTCTCTCTTATGAATCCTGTTTCATTGTACATAGATGATGAATGAAAAAACAGGTATTTAATTCTCTTTTTCCTTACAAAAATGTTAAGAATGAAAAAAATATGGATTGATTATGGTAAGGGAACTGAGAATTGTTGTTCTTAACGACAATACTCCTGGAAAGGGTTTGAAGAATGAGTGGGGATTGAGTATTTACATTGAATCAGAAAAATGGAAAATCCTTTTTGATGCAAACTCAAACGAAAGGATCATTGAATTTAATTCTAAAAAATTGAACATTGATCTTGAAAATATAGATTTTGCATTACTGAGCCATTACCATTACGACCATTATGGAGGATTTTCATACTTTAAAAAAATAAAGAGAAAGATTGATATTTTTGTTCCACCGGGAAATACTGAAATCCTCAGGGAAAATAACCTGAATCCAATTGAAATTACTTCTTTCAAAAATATTGCACAGGATGTATGGTCATCAGGTCCATTAGGAATAATTAATGAACAGGCAATGGGTATTCTTGTTGATAATACAGGTCTTGTTGTGTTTGTTGGATGCAGCCATCCTGGTGCAGACAACCTTACAAAAATTCTGTACGAAAAAACTGGAAAAGAAATTTATATGGTTATTGGTGGATACCATTTACCATCCATAAAAACACTTGATTCCCTTTTAAGTATTTCAAAATTCCTCGCGCCTGGCCATTGTACAGGCAAGGATGCATATAACTATCTCATTTCAAAGGATCCAGATAGAATTATAACAATAAGAACAGGGTTTGAAATTAAAATACCATAATTTATGATGTCATAGCATCTATCTCCGCCATAACAATTGAATTGAAGTTTGATGTTGGAACGTTGCTGTCAAAAACAAGAAATGCAAAATTTCCACTATGCCCGACACCCATGGCTATAAACTGAGAATATATTGCAACAAAAACATAGGAATAGATAAATGATCTATAATTTGAATTTAATTCCAAAATAGCACCAGAATTTTTACCAATCTTCGAAATATTTACACATTCCTTGTTATAGAAATTTGTTGCCTGTGTGCTATTTGAAAACTGCAAATTCGCTATAAAAATCAATCCGTTAGATGATGAATTGTAAAAAACAATTTCTTCCTTTACAAGTCCTAAAAGTAGGGGTGAAGTGGAAATATTTGTAACATTAATTCTTGAGGATTCTTTTAGATATTCACCTGTGTAATTTCTTATTGTGCTCAATGATACAAAACCAAAATGCACGGCATATTTTTGCTGCGTCGATACATTGGGAACTATTATGAAGGCAAGAATGATAACAAAAATAACTGTTAGGATTAAAAAAGGAATTAATCTATCAGGCTTTCTTCTCCTTGATTGTGAATATTCAAATCCTTGATCTTTTTCCATGTTTTTCATATAAATAAAATATTGATTATTTAAGATTTGTTGGATTGGATCATCAACAAAATTTAAATCTAAAGATTTCCATTTTAAATCATGGAAGATTATTCATTTTTGGGATACCCACTGCCTGAAAAAATAAAAAGAGAAGAATATTCAGGGAATTTTTCAATTGCATTGAAAATGATAGATGAATACCTTTGTAAAAACATACCAGGTATTTTGAAAAAAAGGCTTGAATGGGAAAAGGAAAGGATAAAAAGAATAAGGTACGATTACAGTTTATCAAAGCAAAAGGCCCTTGAAATAATAAGAAAAGATTTCAAAGATTTCAGGATGGTTGATCTTGATAAACTTTTAAAGGAGGGAAAAATTGATTATAAAAAAATTGATGGTAAAACAGTAATTTTCAGAAACTTTTACAGAAATCTTGTCAGGGATAATGAAAGCATGAAGATTAAAAGAATTGAGGAAAAATCAAATAAAGCAAATAAAAAATTACATGAACATATTGAAAATTTAAAAGGAATCAAAAATAAAATAAGGTTTGAAATTACCGTGAACACAAAAAAATTTGATGATGAACTATTGAGAGTATGGATACCATTTCCTGTTGAAAATAGCATTCAGAAGAATGTTAAAGTTTTAAATTCCTCCCATGATTATATTATTTCAGATTCAATGCAGAGAACAGTTTACATGGAGGATAGGGTAAAAAATGAAATACAAAAATTCTGGATTGAGTTTGAGTATGAAATTTCACCATTTAAAGTGAACATTGATCCTGAAAAGGTAAAAGTAAAAAATCTGGAAAATTATCTCATGGAACAGCCACCCCATGTTGTATTTACGGATTATTTGAGAAAACTTGCCAAGGAAATTGTTGGTGATGAGGAAAATGCATATTTTAAAGCAAAGAAAATTTATGAATGGATAACAAGGAACATAAAATATGCACTTGTTCCTGAATATTCAACAATAGAGAACATAAGTGAGTATGCAGCTGTTAATTTTGAAGGTGATTGTGGTGTGCAGGCAATTCTATTCATCACATTATGCAGAATATCTGGAATACCGGCAAAATGGCAGTCAGGATGGTACATAAATCCTTTTCACCAATCACCCCATGACTGGGCACAGATTCACCTTGAACCCTATGGATGGATATTCGTTGACCCATCCTTCGGTGGCCATGAATTAAACAATGAAAAATACCACAATTTCTATTTTGGAAACATTGATGCATTCAGAATGATAGCAAACGAGGACATGTTAATTCAGTTTAAACCTGAGAAAAAATTTTACAGATCCGATAATGTTGATAACCAGAGGGGTGAGGTGGAGACTGAAAAGAGAAACATATATTACGATGGCTGGAAATATAATCTAAAACTTTTATCTTACGAAGAATTCTGATTCTTCAATTTT
>JAVRLI010000145.1:0-2844 GCA_031961525.1 Thermoplasmatota archaeon
CGTGAACCATATGTTATATTGGTGTTCCCTTAGATCGTTGTGTGATATTTCATCAAAATTATTTAGAAAGTTCACTACATTTTCAACATTTTCACTTTTTACCCTTATACCTATCAATGCATTGAAGCCACCTTTTTTTCTAATGAATTTGGGTGAAATTTTAATTATATATCCATCACTGTAAAGATTTTCAATTCTTTTGAAAACTTCATCCCCTTGCATACCTACTTTTTTACCTATTTCATCGTAGGG
Organism: Thermoplasmatota archaeon; assembly: GCA_031961525.1. Lineage (GTDB taxonomy): Archaea > Thermoplasmatota > Thermoplasmata > Thermoplasmatales > ARK-15 > JAVRLH01. The sequence continues at coordinate 253 of JAVRLI010000145.1, forward strand.
ATCATCACAAACTGGAAAACCATCCTGTATAATTTTCAATATTTTCCTGTCAATTTCATCCATTCTTCTCCACCCATTCCTCAGGTATGGGTGTCTTTATTTCATCTTCCGTTAGGTAGCAATCAGGATCCTCTGCCCATAAATCTCCATTGATTCTCAGTGCTCTTAACCGAAAACCACCGCATATATCTTTGAAATTACACCTTGCACATTTTCCTTTGAGTTTTACAATTTTATTTTTTCTTAGATCATTAACTATTTCATTACCATCCCTCCATATTTCACTGAATTTCCTTTCCCTTACATTACCCATGTTAAGATCCCACCAGAATTGGTTCGGGTGAACATATCCCAGGGGATCAATGTTTCCTGCCTTTATACCGCTGTTGTCCCCACCTCTTCTCTTCAGTAACCTGTATACCTCTCTTGCCCTCTTCTCATCCTCCTTTAAGGTCTTTAGAAAAGTGTAAACACCGTCAACAGGATTGTCCACTGTTAGTATTTCCATCTCAATCTTTTCATCATGAACGTAATATGTTTTTTCAATAAGAAAATCAAGCATTCCCCTTCTCTTTTTATTATCTATATCCTCAACTTTTGCACCCCTCCCCGATGGAACAAGGTGGTAAACGCAAAACCTGTCTATTCCAATATCAAGGGAAAGATCGAAGAGCTTTGGTAGATCATCATAATTGTTCTTTGTAACTGTGAAACGAACACCAGACATTATACCTGTATTTTTTATGTTCTTCAAACCATTTATTGATCTATCAAATGCTCCCTTAACACCCCTCATAAAATCATGTTTTTCCCTCATACCATCAAGGCTTATACCAACATATTTGAAACCAGAATCTTTTATCTTTCCTGCAACATTTTCATCAATAAGCGTACCATTTGTTGAAAGTGTACTCCTGATTTCTTTTTCAGTTGCAATTTTGGATAATTCATAAATGTAAGGATTCATAAGGGGTTCACCACCTGAAAATATTATGACAGGAAGTTTCATGTCTGCGAGATCCTCAACAACTTCAACCATCTCGTTCTCTTTCAGTTCGTTTGGATGTGGATGTGGTGTTGCTGATGCATAACAGTGAATGCATTTTAAATTGCAAACGAAGGTTATGTTCCAGAAAAGAACAGCAAGATCCCTTTTGATGTACCTTAAAATTGATGAATCCGTTTCCTCCCTGAATCTTTCTGAATCTATCATTTTTGAAACTGTGCCCGATTTGAAAAGTATCTGGTTTAGGGCTATCATAGTCGAATTTAAATGTATTCCTTATTTAACACTTTTGTTTCACTTATATATTTTTAGCAATCTTTCTGGTTTTGTGTAATTGAAATAGATATCAAAGGTGAAATCCACATAACCCTTCAGAACATGCCAGTAAATGTCAGCCATTGTCATTTTCAAGAAATACTTGAATTTTGTAGGAGGATATGGGACAACAGGATGATCGTAATCTGCTATTACAAACGTACCCATACCATATCCAACATCAAATGGGCAATGATACCTTCCATCGTATTTGGATTCCCTTCCATTTATGATATCCACAACAACCTTTGCTTCCAAATGAGCGGTTACACCTGTTTTTGATGCTGGAATAGTGTTCACATCTCCAACAGCAAATGCATCATCAAAACCTTTTATTTTCATGGTATACTTATCTACCTTTATATAGTATTCTTCATTTACTATATTCTCTGGATAGTACTTAATATCTTTTGGTCCCTTGAACGGTGGTGTAATTATTGAAAAATCGTATTTTAGACTTTCACCCTCCATGGATTTTAAAACTTTATTTTCATGATCAACACTTTCCAAATTAAAAGATGTATGTAGTTCAATATTCCTTTCTTCAAGCATTGGTTTTACAATTTTATCCATGTTCTCAGCAGGATATGCCATTTCATAAGGGGAGATAAATACAAGTTTTGTTTTATCCTTTAATCCTCTTTTTTTTATATATTCCTCCAGGAGAAAAATACCTTCAAGGAAAGAAGGGGGACATTTGTAGAACATTCCCGGTGCCTGCCCCAGAACTATTGTACCACCCTTGAAACTCTCAAGATTTGTAAATACCTTCCTGGCATTTTCAATGTTACTATGGTAATTCCCATATTTTTCTGTTAATAGGTCAAGGCCAGGAATTTCATCCGGGTCCGGTGTAATACCTGTGGCAACAATTAAATAATCGTATGTAAATTTTTTATTGTTTTTTGTTAAAACATAACGTTCATTAAGGTTTATTTCACTTATTGCCTCATTAATAAATTTAATGCCTGGTTTAATGAGTTCTTCAATGTTCCTCCAGATTTTTCTTTGTGATCCTTTAAATGCAACATAAAGGTACCATGGCTGGTAGAAATGTACTCTACTTTTATCAAATACTGTTATATTGTATTCATTTGTGTCAAGAGAGTTTGCAAGAATAAGACCTCCTGCTCCACCTCCAATAACCAGAATATTTTTCATTTCACATCACCTACAATTCAATTGCATAATTCACAAGATCCATCAAACCTTTATGTTCAAGTGGAACCTTATGGTATGATATAACATAGGGGAACTGAGCTTTGTCAATT
>JAVRLI010000146.1:0-2834 GCA_031961525.1 Thermoplasmatota archaeon
TTCCGATCTTGTATGAAAAAAATAAGTATTTTGATAATATTGTTTTCCTTATTTTCATTCTTCAGCGCATTTGCAATGGGGCAGGATGTTAACAGTCTTATTAACAATGCAAATGCTGCGGAACCAATGACAATCCTTGGCATATACGTTCATGGATTTTTCCTTCTAATGGCTGTTGGTTTACCTTTTGTTGTCTTAACCTATGAATTTCTGGGTATAAGGAAAAGGGATAAGGAATATATTAATGCAGCTAAAACATTGAGCAGGGTATGGGGAGTTTCATTTGCTGCAGGTGCTGCAACCGGGACACTGGTTGAATTCGGTCTTGTACAGGTATGGTCAGGAACGCTTGTTGCAATCGGATCATTCTTTTTCGCACCCCTGACAATTGAACTATTTGCCTTCATGCTCGAAATTATTTTCCTTGCCATTTATATTTTCACATGGAATTCTGAGAATCCAAAATGGAGCCATTTTTACATCGGTATTTTCCTTCTTATAGGATCAAACCTTTCTGCCTATTTGATTCTTACAGCAAACTCATTTATGAATGTACCCTGGGGAACGGGTGATCTTGTATCAAAGATATTGCCCTGGGAACCGACACTAGGCCCAAATGAAGTGAACCAGCAGGCCCTGGCAAATCTCTATGCTGCTATAGCGAATTCAGGATCCCTTGCACTTGTTAAATATACTTTAGGTAGTAACATAGGCTTTATATTTTACAATCCATTCATTGTTTTTGAGAATCCTGATCAAACGGCAACATTTTTACACACAGCCCTTGCAACAATAATAATTGCATCCTTTGAGACAGGCGCGTTCATAGCCCTTGACTGGTTAAGGAAAAAGGACAAAAGGGCACATTACTTCAAATTGTTGAAAGTAAGTTACGGTGTTGGTGCCGTTGCTTCAATTCTCATGGCATTTTCAGGTGATTTTATGGGGAGGGTTGTTTACCAGTACAACTATCTCAAATTCCTTGCCATTGAGAACATACCGGCAAAGGGTGGAACGGATCCATTGATGGGTCTTCTATTGTATGGAGATCCAAACCATTTCTTTGCTGGCTTTAATTACCTTTTATCAGAGGCTTCGAAATCAATAGATCCAAGTGCTGTTATTACAAGTGTTCAATATGCTGAACAGTTCCAGACCTGGGCATATCCTGTTTACTGGGCCATGGTCATTTCAGGAATTTTACTTTTCATATTCGCCGTTGCTTACTTTGGTGTATATTCAAAAACAATAGATAAAATAATAAGGAAAATATTGCGCATAGATTCTGAAAGGTTCATTGTGTACACAAGTTTCGTTGCACCAATACTTGGTTTTATAGCCGCTTCCGCAGGCTGGGCCATCAGGGAGGCTGGAAGGCATCCATGGGTTATTTATGGTCTTGTTAAATACTGGCAGGTTATAACACCTGATCCTATAACTTTACCATTCTCCTTGATGATAATGGCCATAGAACTATCAATACTCATTTTTGGATCAATGGCAATAATCTTTGTTGTAAGGGGGAGGTTGAAGCCATGAGCGATGTTTATTCCTCATTCGTCCTTCTTGGTTATGTTACAATAGTTCATCTATTCCTTGTTAACATTGTTCTCGGTATTGCAATATTCATTCCAATACTTGAGTACATTTACCTAAAAAGGAAGGATAATGATATAAAAGAAATTGCAAAAAGGATGTTTAAAGTGATGGTTGTAATTGATCTTTTTGCAGGTGTATGGGCAACATGGATAACGGTGTTTCTTGGAGGATTCTGGCCACTGTTAACATTTTATGCAACAACAGTTCTTTTCATTCCCATAACCATTTCCCTCATTGGAATTCTCATATCTTTGCCATCAATAGGTGTATACTGGTTCACATGGGAAAAAATAAACGAAAAATTACATTTCCTGACTGGAATAATTCTTGCTATAGGAACAACAATGGTTCCAATAGGTTTCAACATGATATTTTCATTCATAAACGATCCTGTTGGTTTAAACCAGGCATTACAGAACAATGATCTTTATGCTGTATTTGCAAACCCACTTTATCCCGAATTCACACTCCACAGGATCTTCGGTGCATTAACTCTTGTCAGTTTGCTCTACACAGGCATATTCCTTTACAGGTACTGGAAAACAGGTCAGGAAGTTTATAGGAAGGGATCGGGAATATTCATAATGGCATCATTGCCAATAATACTTGTTGAATCAATACTTGGTGCAATATACGCAATGGAATTAAACATAAATTCACAGTACATTGCATCATCAGTCCTTGGTCCATTTTATTCCCAGAACTATTCAGGATCACTGTTCCCAGTTTTCCTTGTATTCATGATACTTGTATTCCTCCTCTGGATAATACTTTTCTATCTTCTCTATGCCTATAATAAAAATCTGAAATCATTAAAATTATCCTTAACACTATCCATTCTATCTCTAGTAACATTACCACTTGGTGAATTCATAAACGATTATTCAAGGTATCCGTATTTCATTGTTACAGGGAATACAGGTATTCCTGCAAGTGATTTCTTCAACAACATCATGAATATTTCAACAGGCTGGGTCATTGTTTCAGTTGTTGTTTCCGTTATACTTGCTGGCATCTTCTCCTATTACATTTATCAGATACTCCTGAAAGAAAAATATTCAGAATAATTTTTTAAATATATCCAGATAAAATTTTTAAAGATTTTTTAAAAAAACTGTTGAATTTCCCCATTCAAATCTCTCAAGAATTTTTGGAATCGTTTCATTAAAAATACAGCAATTTTATCTTTAACTATAATGTATGCCTGCATTCTAAGAATAAGTAATGAAAGATCC
>JAVRLI010000147.1:0-2747 GCA_031961525.1 Thermoplasmatota archaeon
TCATCAAGAACAGTATCTGTTATATTCCCGCTCTCCGTAATAGGAAACGATCCATTGCATTACAGGTATATAATAGTTTCAGGATCATACGATGGATATGGTGTAAATGGCTGGAGGGTTGTGTATCAAACAAACACAACAAACAATGGATGGCAGGGCGGTGGAGGTTATCCGCCATGGAGCTCCAACATATACTGTTATATAGCACCCGCCACTGTTAATGAGGGAAATTTAACACAGCAAGAGGCCCTCAAATACAGTGTTGGTCACATACCTGTTCTTGAACCAATAACATTACCATTACTTCCATCAGCCATATCAAAGAAAGCTGTATTCAATTATACATCATACAATTCACCATCATTGCTATACCTGAATGGAATTTATTACGAAGCATACGTATCGAATCTAACAGGAACAAACAATGTTTATGTTTCATACTCTAGCGATCTCGTTAACTGGAGCACACCAAAGGTTTTATTGAATACTGAAGGAGCAAATTCTGTAGATCTTTTGACAATGAACGGAAATATCTATGTTATTTTCTCAACGGGATACACAATAAATGCAATGAAACTTTCGGTTCCATCACTTACAGTAACATCCCTTGGTAATATTGTTCTATCAAACAACATAGAAAGAATTTCAGCAACAGTTATTACACAGAATGAATCCATGCTTGTTGTATCGGAATCAAATGGGTCAATATACATGGTACCATTCTATACAAATTCATCAAGCATATTTGGAAAGGCTATTTATGTTACACATGGAACAAATGCAAGCATTGCATATTATAACAACTATCTCTACATTCTTTACATATACAACAAAGAATTGATATTATCACAGGTAAACACCAATGGTGACATTGTTTCACAGCACAACATATCAGAAAACATTCTCGGCTATCCATCCATTGCAATAAGTCCATATGGAAACCTCTGGATCTCATTCACCCTTCAGAAGGGATCATTCTCAAATCTTTACCTTATGAACACAACATTGAATGGAAGCTGGGTATTCAGCAATAAAATATCCGTCATTTCAGTTACAAATTACAGTATTGAATCACAGATATTAATCATATCAAGCGGTAATGTGAGTAAATTGATTGTAACATGGGTATCACCAACAACAAACGGTTACAGTGTATGGGTGCTCCCCACTGCAATACAGTGGATAAATACACCTGCACAGGTATCGAAGCCGGTATCAACATTAGTCAGCCTTACATATGTTGTAATAATTGCGGCAGTGATTATCATAGTAGTTCTTGTGGCCATATTACTCATCTACAGGAAAAAACATTAAACTTTTATTTTTTTATTTTTTGTAATATATATTACAAAGCCATACTTATAAAAGTTTATTTTATTTTTCAATATTTTTACATTGTTCTTTAAAATTAAATTTTCAATGCTTTTTATATTTCCCCTATTTCCAAGAAATGAAAGTAGAACCAATGAATACCCATCACCTATCCTTTTTATTTCCATAAAATTTTTACCCTTTCTTGAAATTTTTAAAAATGAATTGTTGAATAATTCACCGTATTTGTTTCTAAAATTTCCGATTTTTCTAAAAAATTCTATTGTTTCAAGATCCTGTTTTCCCCAAGGATAGCATCTTCTACAATCAGGATCATTCCCTCCCTTCAGACAGGTTTCATCACCATAAAAAATCGTTGGCATTCCATCCATAAAGTAAAGTATTGTGTATGCTAACTTCAAAGCATTTTTATTGTTTTTTAAGACAGTGAATATCCTTTCCGTATCATGTGAATCAAGAAGGTTCATACTGTTCTTCAAAACACTTTCACCATAATCAAACCGAAGTTTAAGTAAATTTGCAGAGAATCTTTCAATACCCAATTTATTTTTCATCAAATTTATTATGTTATCCCTGAGAGGATAGTTCATGACACCATCATACAATGAATCTTCAGTGTAGATGGGAGCGGGGCACCAGATCTCAGCAATGTTGAAAATTCCATCATCCAATTTTCTTATGTTTTCGAGTAAAATTCTGATTTTTTCAAGGTTTATGGAATCCGATACATCGTACCTGAAACCTGCTATGCCTGGAATATTAATATAATATTTTACAACGGATAAAAGGTAATCCTGAATATTTTTGTTGTTCCAGTTAAGTTTTGGCATGTTTCCCACTCCCCTGAATGTTTCATAATCCGGTATGTTTTCATAAAAGAAAACACCTGTATAGATGGATGGTTTATCCTTCAAAAATTTATACCATTTGAAATATTCTGAATCTTTTCCTTTATTTATAGCATCCTGGAATGCAAAGAAATGAACTGATGTGTGATGGAAAACAAGATCGATTATCATACCCATGTTATTTTTTTCAAGTTCCCTTCCAAAATTTATTAAATCATCAATTGAGCCCAGAAGGGGATCTATTGAAAAATAATCATCCACATCGTATCTATGGTTTGAGTGAGATCTGAAAAATGGATTAAGGTAGATATACTTCACACCAAGACTTTTTATGTATGGTATTTCCTCAATTATTCCTTTTATGTTTCCACCAAAAAATCCCATTCTGTCGGGTTTTGTTCCCCATTTTTTCAATTTTATGTTGAATTTTAAATCCCCTGACCTTTTGAACCTGTCCGGGAAAATCTGGTAAATGATACCACTTTCAAATTCTTTTTTCTTATTGAAATTAAACTCAAAGTATCCATTTTCAGGGTATTCCTTTCCATCAACAATGAATCTGTATTT
>JAVRLI010000148.1:0-2803 GCA_031961525.1 Thermoplasmatota archaeon
TTGTTGTTGATTATAACAAAATACCGTATACATCAGTGAAAATCATACCTTATGGCATTGATGAGGACTTTTACAAACTAAATGAAGGCGTTGATAGGTACTATTATTTATACTTGAGCAGACCACATAAAGATAAGGGCATATTTCAGTTTTTAGAGATTGCAAAACAGTTAGAAAATGAAGAGTTTGTAGTAGCATTTTCAACACCTGCACCTGACCATGAATACTATGCCAAACAAGTTTTATCAATGCTTCCAAAGAACGTTAGATACGAAGATGAAAATTCCGATTTTGATGGAAAGAAAAAAGTTTTCCTATACCAGCATGCAAAAGCATTGTTAATACCGTTACAGAATGATTACAAAGAAGCATTTGGATTGGTCTTTGCAGAAGCAATGGCAACAGGAACAAATGTTATAACGAATAAAAATTCTATTGATATAACACAATGGTACGGTTCGCCAATGATTATGACTGATGGCACAACAGAAGAATACGTAAAAGCAATTAAGAAATACACACTACCCGACCCAGAAAAATGCAGAGACTTTGTTTTACAGCATTACACAAAAGAAGGTTTTGCAAAGAATTTTGAATATCTGGCAAAAGAAGTTTTGGCAGGGGCAAAGTGGTAATTATGGTAGAAGAATTTAATTACAAAACTGCAATAATCGAATACAAATTCATTAACATTCCATTAAAAAGACAAATTAGATTAGCATACAGGCAAACTAAAACTAAAATCTTATTTTCTTATGAAGGAAAATGGTATACTCCAGATGAATTAAGGCAACAGTTTTATAAGGAAAATAAAATAATAACGGATGTTAAATTGTAGGGTGATGAAAAATGAACATAATATTGATAGGGACACAGGTTTTTGAACTACCGCCAAGGAATTATTCAGGTCTGGAAATGATAGTTTCGCAGTTAGCACAGCACCTTGCAAAGAAACACAAAGTTTACCTTGTTGCACCTAACGGCTCGTATATACCGAACGTGGAAATTATAGAAAGTGGTCCTGCATCACCAGGAAACTATGAACGCGATGCATTTTTAAAATACAGGGACATAATTACAAAAATTATTGAAAGAGATCCACAAAATACTATAATTAGTTCTCATTCATGGGGTATGTATGAATATCTGCTGAAAATAAAAAATCCAAGTATAAACATAACACATACATTCCACGGCCCTAACATTCTTGAAATGCCCAAAGAGAAATTCTTAAGAGAACAGATTATGAATGGAGAATGGAATTTGATTGGTATATCAAAAGCACAGGCAAAATACCATTCTGATGCTCTTGGTGGTGCCCCCGTTCATGTTATTTATAACGGCGTTGATCCAAATATTTACAAATTCTGGGATGGGTACAGGGATGATGCAATTCTTTACCTTGGAGTAATGAACAGAGAAAAAGGTGCGGATAAGTTTGCAGAAATGATGATAAAATACAATTACAAAGCAAAGATGATAGGTGAGGATACGCTCGTAACAGACCAGAATTTTGTCAGGCAATTAATAGCATACATAAATGCAGAAGGTAAAAATATAGAATTCTGGGGCACGGTTTCGCATGAGTATAAGCTATATTCATTAAGGCATTCAAAACTTTTAGTTTCACCATTACATCCAATGTGGTTCGAATCATTCGGGTTATACTTTGTTGAAAGTTCGATGGTTGGCACACCTGTCATTGTTACAAAGTCTGGAGCAATGACAGAATTGACAGAAGATTTGCCAGATAAATTCAAGGCGTATAAGACTGTAGAGGATTTGGAAAATGCTTTGCCGAGCGTGGTTGAAGAACTAAACAGCAATTTCCCAAAAATCTCAAAAATTTTCAGAGACAATGCTATGAAATACACAGTGGATAAAATGGTTGAAAATTACGAAAAATTCTTTGAGAAAGTCTTATACGGTTAAAACAACACCAATCCATTCCCCGCCATCACTTTTTTCTCTTATTTGGTCAACAATTTTTGCCTCTGATGGAATGAATTTTAACAAATCGTTCAAATCACTAAATATCCTAATATGCCCATGATGAGGAATAATTGAATCTGAAATAAAATCTGTATATTTAATCCAAGGATTATTTTGTGCACACCAATCCCCACGTTCTTCCAAATCTTTACTCTCACCAATTGGAATTGTTATTAATACTCGTTTTTTTGCAATACGTAATGCTTCCCTAATTGCTTTATCAGGGCATGTTACATGCTCAAGTATCTGTGATAATACCACTATATCAAATTCTTTATCTTTAAACGGCAGGTTACAGGCATCACCACGAATTAATGGAAATCCGTTATCTATTCCATCAATATCTAATCCAACAACATTGTATTTCGGTACTTCGGTCTTTATATTATGAATACCATTAACGCCATACCCTTTCCATGGCATTGCATCCCCTATACCTACATCTAAAATTTTTTCATGTGGCAATACATTCTTTCTGAGCCATTCCCAATGGTGCATCATACTTCCTATATTTACAGAATTTTCAGTTCAAAGAATTTATCGAACTTTTCCTTGGTCCCTGCCGCTCTCCTTGACAGGAAACTTCTTAACGGCCCCTGCCTGATCGGTTCGTTATTAAAGAACCCTAATCCAAGAAATCCTGATCCCCTTCTTGGTGGTGGCAGTTCTTGGCTTTCTGCTGATACTGGCGGTTGTAACTGCTTGACCGCACTTGCATATACCTTATTTGCCCCTTCTTCAAGTTTGTTCATAAACTCTTTCCTTTTCTTGATCTGCTCTTCTATCTCAAACAGTTTATCTGAGATGTCTG
>JAVRLI010000149.1:0-2666 GCA_031961525.1 Thermoplasmatota archaeon
AATACAGACATTCCTAGTTGATAATGGAAAAAAAGTAGCATACATTCTTTTTGATGGAAACAACATGGAATATGGTTTAAGAAATAAAATAAGGGAAGAATTGAAAAAATATGTGGATGATGTTGAATTATTCACAACTGATAACCATATTGTTAACCTGAACCCCAAGGATCTGAACCCTGTTGGATCCAAGGGAAACATTGATGATTTTATTAAAAAAATTAAAGAGGGAATGGATCTTGCACAGAAGGATCTTGAGGAATGTTCATTCTCGGGTTTTACAACAAAGTGCTTTTTAAAAATTGCAGGAAAGGGATACCTTGAAAAGGTTTCTGAAATAATAAAAAGAATGCTTAAAAGGCTAAGGATTGCTGTGATCATAGTAATTCTAACCTTCATATTTTCATTTTTCATTTTCCTCCTCACCTTCATTTTCATCTAGTTAAATTTTTTAATAATGTTTTACATGCAAAACCATGGATCTTTTTGCACTCTACGATGGAAGGTATTACGTGTTCACAGTTGATGGAAGGAAAAAGTTCATAAGGGGTCTTGGTGTTCTGGATACAAAAAGATTTTTTAATTTAAAGGAAGGGGAAAAAATAAACATTTTCGATCAGGAATTCATTTTTTTAAGACCTGGATTACAGGATATTCTTTCATGCATGGAAAGGAAGGAACAGATCGTACATTTCAAGGATATTGGAACAATAATTTATCTTAGCGGTATACATGCAAATTCAAGGGTTGTTGAAATAGGTGCGGGATCCGGATTTCTAACACTTTCTTTAATATACTATTCCCATCCCGGAGTGGTTTACAGTTACGATTTATCCAGAGATGTTATTGAAAATTTAAATGAAATAATTGATGAATTTAATTTTAAGGATCACTGGATTGGAAAGGTTAAAGATGGTAGAAATGGAATTGATGAAAAGGATGTTGATGCAGTTATTGTGGATATACCAGATCCATGGAATACTGTTCACCATGCCTATTCATCCTTAAAAATCAATGGAACATTCATTGCCTATGTTCCAAACATTTCACAGGTTCAGGTTTTGAATAAAAAACTAAGGGATGAAAATTTCAAAAATATTGAAACAAGGGAAATAATTGAGAGGAGATGGATTGTTGGAGAAAAGGAATTAAGACCTGAAAATACCGGAATAATGCACACATCTTTTATTGTTTCAGCAAGAAAATTGATGGATTAATTTAAAATACCAATTTTTTATTTTCAATCCAAATGATCACGCTTGAAAACCTTGGCAAATCTTTTGATGGAAAAATTGCAGTGGAAAATTTAAGCTTCACAATAAAGAATGGTGAAATATTCTCACTTCTGGGACCGAATGGTGCAGGGAAGACAACAACAATAAGGATGCTTTCAGGCATTATAAAACCAACGTGGGGAAATGCATTCTACGATTCTTTATCAATTCTCGATTCGCATGATAAAATTAGAAAAAATATAGGTCTTTTACCTGAAAATCCAGGATTTTATGACAGATTATCAGGTTACGATAATCTGAAATTCTTCGGCAAACTTTATGGAATCAATGACCTTGATGAAAGAATAAAGAATTACCTTAGGGATTTTGATCTTATGGATCACATGGAAAAACCCTTTGGAACATACTCAAAGGGAATGAAACAGAAACTTGCAATTGTCAGGGCAATAATGCACGATCCGGAATATTTATTCCTTGATGAACCAACAGCATCACTTGATCCACAGAGCGCAAAATGGGTAAGGGATTTCATAAAATCCATAAGAAATGAAGGTAAAACTGTACTTTTATGCACGCACAATTTAAATGAGGCTGAAATATTGAGCGATAGGATTGCAATATTGAAAAATAAACTGATTGCAATTGGATCACCTGAAGAGCTCAAAAGGGATCTGTTCGGTAATGGTGTAATTTTTGAATACAACGGTGATGAGGTAAAAATAAAAAATGTTTTGAATTCAATAAACGTTGTTTATGAAATAAGGGATAAAAAGTTGAAGATATACTTGGACAATGAAATGAAAATTCCACAGATAATAAAATTGCTTTTAGATTCAGGAATTGATGTTTATTATGTCTATAAGGAAAAGCATACGCTTGAGGATATCTATCTGGAGATGTTAAAATGATTAACTTTGGTATAGTTAAGGCAATATACGAAAAGGATAGAAAGGAAATATTTACATTAAAATCTGTGAAATACTCATTCATAATTTTCCCTGCATTCTTTCTAACATTGGCCATGATAACACTATTTCTTGTTTCAATCAATGAAAATGCTTCAAATGCAAATGTAAGCCAGGTAAGTTTAGCAACAATTGCCATGGAATACCTTATACTTTTAACTGTTGTTCCACTTTCACTAACATCAATGGCATCATCATACAGTTTTGTTGGTGAAAAGGTGCAGAGAACAATTGAACCGATTCTTGCATCACCTGTAACCGAAAGAGAACTATTCTTTGGGAAGTTGCTTGCACCTTTAATACCTGCAGCAATTGTATCTTACATTGTTCTAGGAATCTATACTGTTTTTGTGGATATGCTTTCATTAAAGGACGGTTATTTGATCTTTCCAAATTTATCATGGATCTTTATTGTTTTCGTCTTCACACCCTCGATACTGGTATTATCAATTGTTCTCGTTCTAAT
>JAVRLI010000150.1:0-2644 GCA_031961525.1 Thermoplasmatota archaeon
TCTTATTGATTTATTTTTTAAAATTATTTCATTTATTGTATTTTCAATATTCTCCTGTAAAGTGTAAAGATGTATGAAACCATTTTTTTTAATGCTTGAAAGGGCAAGATCCAGGTAATCAAGGGATTTTGTTGGGAAGTTCATTATTATTCTATCAAAATTACCAAGCTTTGGAACAACATCCTTAACATCTCCAGCAATCGGAACTATATTCTTTAAATGATTAATCTCCGTGGATCTTTTTAATAATTCAATAGCATAAATATTTTTGTCTATTGAATAAACAGTTACCTTCCTGAACTTTGCCAGGAGAAGTGAAAATGGACCCACACCAGCAAACATGTCAAGAATAATTTCATTATCACCAACTTTTCTTAAAACCCTTAATCTTTCACCACCAAGTCTTGGTGAAAAATATGCCTTTGATAGATCAACATATATTTTCACACCATTTTCCACATGTATCGTTTCAAGACCATCCCCTGCAATCACTTCCAGATCCCTTATTCTGAATTCACCCATCACACCCTTATCGATTGCAACCGTTTTACATCCCTTGTGGAACTTTAAAAGCGCCTCACCTATCTCCCTTTTGTATGGATAAAGTTCATCTCTTAATTTTAAAACAATTATATCTCCAATCCTATCGTATGATCTTGGTAAAATTTTTTTAAGATTCTCAGGTAATGATAAAAGATCATGGTAACTTTTTATTTTCTTTATTTCCTGGAATTCCATGTTTTCACATTCAAACCCTTCAGGGCACTCACTGACAGGAATAAATGCCATTCCATCATTTTTTATAATCCTTAGATTATTTATTAATAGACCCGAATCTTTTAAAAATCTTAGCATCTTTTCCATTTCTTTTAAATTAACCTTTAAAGCCAAAGCCTTCATAGTTTTGAAATATTTTTCTCATAATAAATTTTATTGATCCAAAAGGAAAAATTTAACTATTTAGGTTTCGTTAAAGCAAGCATGGAGTTTCAGGTATTGGCTGAAATAATCAGACAGAATCTCATATACATTCCCGACTGGGAATTGTATATACATTATGGGATGACTGTACTAACAGCAATAATTTATATATTATGGTTCTATAGAATATACAGAAAACTTGACCTGAACTGGAAAAAGGTTTTTGATTACATGAAAAATCATTGGTGGAAGGCATTAAAGAATCTAATTTTATACGGTGTTCTCCAGAGAAAGGTAATAAGGGATAGATATGCCGGTATAATGCACATTCTAATACTTTATGGTATTTTGATCCTGACAGTTTCAACAGCCCTTGTTTTTCTTGACAATGATATCCTGAAACCCTTTGGTTACAGGATACTTGTTGGAGATTTTTATCTACTTTTTGAAATTTTTTCCGATCTGGGAGGTCTGATGCTTTTATCGGGCCTAACAATGGCCCTATACCGCAGGCTGAGGAAAAAGGTTAAACTACATACAATATGGGATGATTATATTGTTATTGCATCACTCTACATAATTGCCTTTGAGGGATTCTTCCTTGAAGGATTAATTGTACATCTTGAAAATTTGATGCTCAATTATGGATATGTGAACAGCTACAGATTCCTGGGGACACTCTTTTCTTATATATACTCCGGAATTTCAATATCTTTAGGTAAAGAAATATACCAGATATTATGGCTTGTACATTTCATGACAGTTTTCACAGTCCTTATTTATGCATTGAATGCAAAACTTTCACATGTTATACTTTCACCCACATACGTGGCTGTAAGAAAGGATAAGGTAAGAGGAGAGATGACAACACCCTTTTCACTTGAGGAAGCAATGCAAACTGGAAACTTTGAATTTAAATTTGGTGTTAAAAGTGAAGGTGATCTTAACTCAATAAATAAACTCATGTCCCTTGCATGTACGGATTGTGGAAGGTGTGAAAGGGCCTGTCCAGCATTTGCTGCTGGAAGAGAACTCAGTCCAAGATTGCTTATGCAGAGCATAAAATCAAGGGTTGGAACAAAAGCAATCCTGACTCCAGATGTATTTTCCGATGAATTTTTATGGTCATGCACAACCTGTCAGGCATGCGTTGAGGAGTGCCCTGTTTTAATAGATCCTCAATCACTGATACTTGAAATGAGGAGAACGGTTGTTCTTGAAAGCAGACTTGACAAACAGAAGGTGCAGTTCCTGAACAACCTTACATACACAAGGAATCCACTTGGAAATTCTCCATCTGAAAGAAATGAATGGATTGAAAAGGCAGGTAAATATGAGGGTCAAGAATATCTTCTCTGGGTAGGATGCATGGCAAGTTTTGACCCAAGAACAAAGAAGGTTATGGAAGATCTAATCTACATACTTAAAAAAGCAAATGTTAGTTTTGGTGTTCTTGGTGAAGAGGAGGCATGCTGCGGTGAATCTGCCAGAAGACTTGGCGAGGAGAGCAGATTCCAGGAACTTGTTCTCCAGAACATTGAAACATTTAAAAAGTACAATGTAAAAAAGATAATAACAATTTGTCCTCATGGTTATAATACATTCAAAAATGAATACAAAAAGTTTTACGATGGTCTTGAGGTATACCATCACACACAGGTAATCTGGGATTTGATTGAGAAAAATAGATTGAATATAAAGAAGGGGGATATTAAATTCACAT
>JAVRLI010000151.1:0-2700 GCA_031961525.1 Thermoplasmatota archaeon
TAGCCAGTGATCTACCGCTTACAATATTCAGAACAGTAAAATATCCCTGGCTGTCCATTGAGGATATTGAGGATATCAAAAATTTTGTAAAAAACTATGGAAAAAATAAGCCATATTATATAAATCCTTTCTATGAGGTATCCCCTTCATCCCCGCTTTGAAAAGCAAGGCTTTCTCGCCATATTTTTGTAAATTTTTTCGGTATCACTCCTTTCGTCTGAGCCTCTCTGTGACCCGATCCTTTATCGCTGTGATTAGCGTATGCCCTTGACTCATCAGTATGTGCTGGAATGTCTTCGGATAGCTCACCAACAGCCAGCTTTCCCACGTTTTCCTGAATGTTTTTACCGGTATATACCTCTTAAACCATGCATTCTTCTCTCTCAATATCGGAGCATGTGGTCTATTACCTGCCTATCAGGCATTGCCTCCAATTACAGGATTAAGTTCCCAACATAGATCACACTGCGTGGAAATATGAACATACCTTTTTCGCACCGCCTCTGGCGGGAGATAGATTCTTCTCATTTTTTTGTCAAACCATTCCTTATGCTCTAAAAAACGATGAAACTCAACATATCGCACCTCCGTAAGGATAAGCGCGTTAAGAATCTCCAAATTATTGATATTTCCCATTATTAAGCAGAATTGGGACTAGAAGCGTATCGTATTCCCATAGTCAGAGTATGCATATCTCTTTCTTAATTATCGGCCTTATGCTCCCATAACCATCTGTATTCTTTTTCCCCTTCTAAGCTCCTAGATCCATTTTTTACTTACATTTATTTATGCAGCAGAGGGAAAGTAGGTATATCAATAAAGGCAAAGTAGCTGTGAAGGATTATTTCTTTCCGGATGTTATGAACCAGTATCCCATTCCTGCCATAAAATAAAGAATTCCTGCAACTGCAAAGGGCAAATATACCCAGAGAGAAATAAGAAGTATGCTGATGAACGGCGCTATTGCAGTTGAAAGGCGAAACATTGTGGATATGGATCCGAAAAATGCCCCCCTTCTCTCTTTTGGAATAGTATTGAATAGCATGGTCTTATGTACAGGAAACCAAAACACATTCCCGAGAGTTTGAAGAATAACCGCAAATATCAGTAGTATAATAGACATACTCCAAGCAGCAAGAATATAAAAAACATTTGCGAGAGCAAATAGAAGCACACCTCCTATTAGAAATGATCTTTTTTTAAGTTCTTTATTTTTTAAATATTGGCCAATAATTATTGTTACTGCTGAGTTTGTTACCTCAAGAAGCATTAATACAAAGAAACTCTGGTGGAGAAGGAAAATAACAAAATAAGTCATGGTTATAAGAGGAAGCATCGATTCTGCGAGTATAAGAAAATCTTCTATTAGGAACAATTTAATAAATTCTGGTGGAACACGAAATTTGAATACCTCCTTCTCAACCTCGATTTTTGTATCTCGTATGTCTTCTATAGCATAGAAAATGTATGCTAGCATCAAAAAAGAGCCGGCGGAGAGTAAAAGAAAAGTGTTTCTGTATGCAGAAACGCTTGGATAAATATATGTAAGAAAAAATCCAAATAAGGGAAATGCAAAAATTTGAACATATTCAGGAACCATTAGATGATAAATCATAGCTTTCTCCCTTATTTCTTCAGAATACACATAATGCTCATATGCGGGAAATATGGGATAAAATACCGTGGCAAATTTCATTATGAATACACCAAATGTTAGAAAAATCCAGCCTGTACTGCCATAAACAAGATAGAACAAAAAATATGCCAGACCTTCTAAAGAATATATAAAACTCATCGCCATTTTTGCGCTTATTTTTCGGTCAAATAAACTTCCAAAAATAACCGGAAAGAACATCTCAATTAAATTTATAACCGTAAAAAGCGCACCCACACCTATTATTTCATATCCAGTGAGCAGCAGATATATAATTGTGATGTAATCTCCAACCATTAGTGGAGAGCCTATCGTATGAAGAAGAATATATTGCCTGGCGTTCTTCGGTAGATCCCTGAATTTTATAATCATGCTCATTTCTAATACACCTTGGATCTTGCCGGTCTATAGTATTGTAGAAACCATATGCAATAACAGTATATTTACCCTTACGTAGACCAATATAATTGCATTTTTCATAAATGATACAAATTTTGTGTAAACAGGGATCCATGTCATGGATACTTATTTCTCAAGAGATCCTCAATCTCATCTCTACATTTTCTGAATCCATATGGTTCTCCTTTTTTAAAATCTATTACTTTTGGATATACAAACTTTTTTCGCTGAATCTTAAGTTGTTATGGATCCAATATTTTTTATATTTGCTATCAAATCTATAATTTTATTGCATTAAACATACTTATCTTAAGATCTCATGAGATCTTTTTGTATTTTTATCCTTTAATTTTATGATATGGTTGATCTTTTATTTATTCAACCTTTTTGGTTATTTTTAGCCAATGATTTCAGGAAAATACGTAAATCTTTAAAAATCAAAAATTTTCTCAACAATCGTTGGATTCAAAATTATTTATATTCTTTTCAGTAACATCTTTAATGATCCCCGAAAGATCTTTGCCTGTTTCCGTAGCATAGCCAGAATACTTTGGTCCATTTTTATCAAAGATGAATGAAAGCAAAAAACTGTCCGTTGATGTACCAGCAATATTCTTTTCCCTGCACAATGTATAGGTTCTTGATCC
>JAVRLI010000152.1:0-2583 GCA_031961525.1 Thermoplasmatota archaeon
AGATGTTCATATGGAATGGATAAAAATTGTTTTTCGGATATTTCTGTTTCTCCCTTTTCAATTGATCAAAGAATGCCCTTAACTCATTCAGAATCAAATTATTATCAGTTTCGAAAGTATGCCATTTAACAGGGTTAAGGTTATGATTTTTGGGATTGTTTAAAATTTCATTAGGATCATTGAAAACTTTGAATCTGCCATGTCTTATTTTCCGCTTTTGATCTGATCCCTGACATTGATTAAGCTCATATAAAAGCATGATCAAATCTATAAATTTCTGGTTTTTGTCCTTCATTTCATTTTCAGTTAAATCAATTTTTTTGAATTTGCTGGAAAGGCAATCTTTCTGATGCTGTATGAATTGGCCATAAATTCCCTTGATCCTAATTAGTATGATATTAGGATCCTTTTGGTTTTGGTAGATATTCTTAATGGTAAAACCGAGACGCATAAAGACTGAAAGTATGTATACATAATACCTTGTAACAAAAACAACCTTTTTTTCAAATCCATGGAAAGTTTCACCCATTCTTTTCACCTTTTCCTTTTTTACTGTACATATTGTTAATGTAAACATAATCACATTACTTTATATTAGTTTTTGTATTACATATGTTTTTTCCATATTTACGCCCAATAGGTATTTAATGATATTGCTGATTATTATAAACCTTAACTCCGATTTGTAAGGAATATATCCAAACCAATTTTCTCGTTTAGCATTTTCACCTTGTTTAGTATTTCAGTGATTATACAGTTTTTTCCAGAAGGTTGTAAAGCTGATCTCATTTCAATCTTACTCTTTTGATTGGAATGTATCCTTATATTCTCACAGGGGGAAGTGCATAAATGTCTTCCCATTGTTCAAAGTTATCCTTCAATATTTGTATTAGATCCTCCATTTCTTTGTTGGGCAAAATAGCATAACCATATCTCCTAAGACTCCTTGGAATTATGCTTGATTTAATCTTGCCTGAACTCTTACCAATTCCATTGTTTTTGTTAAATTTACCAATGTATTTTGATCTTTTTCTCACCTTTTTCATGTTCTTGTCCCCTTATGTTGTAGGTCTATATACACAATTTTCATTCCCCCTTTTCCGCACCTATACTCTTCTAAGAGCTGTTTATCCATATTATTCATTGGGAAATTTATTGTATCTTTCGATTTAGCGATCATGACATAAACAACTAAGAATTTCCAAAACTCAAAACAAATTAATCCCTAGAGTCATCCGAGTTGAGGTATGAACAAATTCTTTATATCATCAAATTTTATATTATTATGATGGAAAGGTGGGCAATTTACAGGCCAGATGCGATAACCATATGGCAGGATCCTGTTGTATCTGAAAGATTATCCTGGTATTATTCAGTTATGAAAGAAGAAAAACCTGCTAAATTTATCATTTCAAAGAAAATAGCAGTAGAAAATAATCCATATAATCTTGATTTAAAAGAATTGTGGAAATTGCATGAAAAGGCATCTAGAGAATTTTACTCACTATTGAAGGATGTAAAGAATGGATTTGATATAAATAAATTGGAAAAACCAAAATATTCTTACCTCGACATTAAAATTGCAATTGCCCAAAAACTAATGGATCCCTGTGTATTGTGTGAAAGAAGGTGTGGCGCGAAAAGAAAAGAAGGAAAAATTGGAATATGCTTGGTGGGTAATGAAGGTATAGTTCATTCCTTCTTTCACCATTTGGGCGAAGAGGCGCCCTTGGTACCAAGCGGTACAATATTTTATGGTGGTTGTAATTTTAGATGTGTATTCTGTCAGAATTATGATATAAGCCAACTTCATGCAAGGGAAGGGGAAATGGTCAATGCAAAAGAATTGGCTTTAATACAAAAGGATCTAAGAATAAAAGGTGCAAGGAATATAAACCATGTTGGAGGTGAACCAACACCACACATACCATTCATCCTTGAAAGTTTTAATTATCTGGACATAAATGTTCCACAGTTATGGAACAGCAACATGTATATGAGTGAAGAATCATTGAAAATTATGATTGATATCATAGATATATGGTTACCAGATTTAAAATATGGAAAAAATGATTGTGCTTTCCGTCTCAGTAAAATCAAAAATTACTGGGAAGTTGTAACAAGGAACATAAAAATTGTTTATGATTCTGGAGGTGATATGATAATCAGACACCTTGTTTTACCGAATCATGTTGAATGCTGTACAAGAAAGGTTCTTGAATGGATTTCTAAAAATACACCAAATGTATTGGTTAATATAATGGATCAGTATAGGCCCGAACATTTGGTTGCCAAATATAATAATTTATACCCTGATATTGCAAGGATGTTAAATAAAAATGAAATAAAAAAAGCTTATGAAATTGCTGAAAACCTGGGATTGTTTTACAAACAGATATCCTGAAATTACATATAATTTAATAAAATTTTATTCTTAAATTTGAATTGGCTTGCCCATATTAGTTTAATTAATTAAACGAATTCAATTTTTAATTTTTAAATTTAAATTACAAAATTTTAATTTAAAATAAATTATTAGAGAAAATAATAAACTTTTTGATATTTATTCTGTTCAAAAAATCG
>JAVRLI010000153.1:0-2659 GCA_031961525.1 Thermoplasmatota archaeon
GGTGGATCCAAAGGACTCGAGCAAAACCTGTTCAAGTTGTGGCTATGTTAATCATGAACTAAAGTTAAGCGATAGGGTATTCAAATGCCCTGTTTGTGGAATGAATATGGACAGAGATTTGAATGCATCAATAAACATATTAAAAAGAGGATTGGAGCGTATAGCTCCCTCGTCGGGACACGGCGAGTATATGCGTGAAATGGTTCTCGTTAGAGAACCTATACGCAGAACCCTCGCACTTTAATGCGGGGAGTATGTCAGATAAAATCCATCGGAATCAAATATAAGAACATGCTCATCCATACCATTCTTTCTCATTCTGTGAACTTTATGATCAACAACTTTTCCGTAAACAGGTGAATTCACATAACACAATTTTCTGCTTGATGGAAAAATATCCACGGCCTTGAATTCCTTATGTGAAAGGAAAGGTGAATTGAGGAATGTGATGAATGAATCGTTATCCGCGTAAATTTCAACGCCATGTTTCGCTATTAAATTCCTATTCAGATGAATAAAAAATAAAGATTTATTATTATTGATTGATTAAGGTGTGAGATGAAGGATCTAATACTTCTCCATGCACCCAGCATATACGATTTCAGGAAAAGGTACAGGATCTACGGTCCTGTTAGTGATGTTATACCATCAACACCAATCTTTGAAATGTATCCAATTGGTTTCATAAGTTTAATTTCAGACCTTATACCTAAAGGGTATAGGGTTAACATAGAAAATCTTGCAGTCCAAATGATTCTGCATGAAAATCTGGATGTTGAAAGAAAAATATCAAAGCTTGATGCAAGTATGATAGCGATGGATCTTCACTGGCTTCCCCATGTGCATGGTGTTATAAACATTGCAAAAATGGTTAAGAAATACCATCCAGATACACCAATAATACTTGGTGGATTATCATCCACCTATTTCTATAAAGAATTGATAAATTTCCCTTTCATAGATTTTATTTTACTTGGGGATACAACTGAACCATTTTTTTCAGATCTTATTGAAACATATCAGAAAAACGGAGATTTTTCAAAAATACCGAACCTTGTATGGAAGGATAATGGAAGGGTAAGAATAAACAGCATTGAAAATCCTGAAAATTCCATAAATAGCGTTAAACTCGATTATCATGCATTTATGAAGATGTGTTTTTCAAACCTTAAGATAGAATCATCCTTCCCGTATTCAGACTGGACAAAATCACCAAGCGCCATGACATTCATACAGAAGGGATGCCATCACAACTGCCTTATATGTGGTGGATCCAAGTTCTCCTATGAGAATTTCTATTTCAGAAAATCCGTATCCTACAGACCAGTTGATAATGTCATAGAGGACCTTATTTCAATACAGGAAAACCTTGGTGTCCCTGCATTTATAATAGGTGATATTCATCAGGCTGGGCAGAAATACCAGAAGGAACTTTTAAGCAAAATAAAGGAGAATGGAATAGATATACCGATAATGTTTGAAATATTCAATCCTGCACCAGAAGAATATTATAAGGATCTTGAAAAAAATGTATCGGAATACACAATGGAAATTTCTCCTGAATCCTTCAATGAAGAAATAAGATCAAGGGCAGGAAGGTATTACACAAACTTTGCTCTTGAAAAGAATCTCGATTATGCTAAAAAACATGGTGCAAGAAAAATGGATGTTTTCTTTTCAATCGGCCTTTCTGGACAGAAGATTGAGGATGTATTCAACGATATAAAGTACATGGATAGAATATGGGATAAACATTCATCCTGGCTCCACATGTTCACATCACCCATAGCACCATTCCTTGACCCTGGCAGTTTGGCCTTTGAAAAGAATGAACTTTACGGTTACAGGATTTTTGCAAGAACGCTTATGGATCATTACAACCTCCTGGATAAAAGCATAAGATGGACGGATGCATTGAATTACGAAACCATATGGATGAAAAGGGAGGATATTGGTCTCGTTAGTTTGAAGGCCGGATACGAAATAGCAAACTTAAGGTTAAAGAAAGGTCTGGATTCAAATCCAATGACTGTTGAAAAAATAAAAGAATACATTTCATCTGTTGTTACGGATGGAGGGGATCCATTACCAAGGAATTACATAGGACCCATAATTTACAGCAAGGATGAACTTGTGTGGTCCAGGAACATAAGAATTAAAAGTCTGAAATGCGTTGGCGTGAACCTTTACAGAAAAATTTACAACCTTCTCTTCGGAAAAAATTTATAAAGTTAAAAAGATAAACCATTATGGAATTTTCTGAATTGATTTTAAAAAGGAGATCCGTAAGGGCTTTTAAGGAAAAAGACGTTGATGAAAAAATAATAAAAAAGATAATGAATGAAATAAATCAGGCACCTTCAGCCGGTAATTTGCAATCATTCAGGGTTTACGTTATAAGGGATAAGGATGTCAAAATGGAATTATGCAAAGCAGCATACGATCAGGAATACGTTTACAGGGCCCCCGTTGTTTTTGTTTTTGTTGCTGATAGAAAAAGATCAATGAAAAAATATGGAAAAAGGGGATGGGAACTGTATTCAATCCAGGATGCAACCATTGCAGCAACATTTGCAATACTGAGTATTGAAAATTCAGGTCTTGGATCCGTATGGGTTGGTGCCTTTGATGATCAAATGGTTTCAAAAATCTTAAAGAT
>JAVRLI010000154.1:0-2483 GCA_031961525.1 Thermoplasmatota archaeon
TTGCCTTTTCTTATAATTTTTTTAACAATCCATATGAATTTCTTTTAGGCAGGGGCCTTGAAGGTATATCAAACGCAATGATCTGGCCAAGCCTTGAAGCCTTAACATCTGAAACTGGTGGTTCAAACAAAGAGAATGCTCTTTTTCTATACACAATTTCATGGAGTGTTGCATCATCCATTTCCCCTTATGCTGCATCAATTTTAATTAAATATGGTGTTATTTATCCATTGATATTTTCATCTTTTTCAAGTTTTATCACCTTTATTTTTCTCCTCTTTCCCAAAAAAATTGAATCAGGTGAATTTCAAAAAAAGAAAAATGGTTTTTCCTTAATTTTTGACATATTAATTCCCATGTTACTTTTTGGATTTAGTTCATCCATATTTTATAGTTTTTTCAGTGTTTATGGTAAAAACTTTGGTTTTGGTGAAACAGGTGCAGGGCTTATTGGTACATTTTATGGTATATTTCTTTCCATTGCCTTCATTTCCGGTTGGCTTTTATCAAATAAAATTAATTCAAGATATTTGATGTTGTCAGGTTACTTCATGGAAATAACATCATTGATTCTACTCTTAAACCATTCTTTCATGATAAGTTTGATTGTTTCATCAATACTTGGTTTTGGTGCTGGCTTTGTTTATTTTTCAGTTCTTATGAATATTTTTAGATCTTTTCATGCAAATATTGGATCCAAAACAGGAATATTTGAATCATCCATCGGTTTTGGATATGTTATAGGTCCATTCATTTCCGGTATACCATCCTCCCTGGGATACCTTTTACCCTGGCTTGTTACAGGATTATTTTCAATATCTGTTTTTATCATATCCATTATCTATGCAAAAAAGTTAAAAATTATATGATTAACTTTCATTTGAACATTAAAAATTTCAAAACATTTATATATATGTTTTCACATTCTATTAACATTAGGGTGTCCGATTATGAAATTTGATTATTCAAAGATGCTGGTTACAATGGTTGTCCTCACAATAATTTTCTCAGGATTTTATTCAAATTTTTATTCAAACAATAAGGATGATAAAAGGGTAATGAATTTTACAACAACCACAATTACCATAAGTTCAACATTTGTTATCAATGAAAGTACCATTGATCCTTTAACAGGACAGCATGGATTATATGGTTTCAATGCAATAGTTAATGTTGTTAATGGGGGATCACTTATAGTTAAGAATGCAACAATTTATTTTGTTCAGGATTCAATATCACCTGTTTCACTTAACATTTACAATGGAGGATCTTTAATTTTAATCAATTCAACGCTTACAGTTTCACCCAACAGATATTTCCCTGATGTTTACTTTACCATAAATGATAATGGTGGTTCACTTAAGTTTTTAAATTCAAAGGTTGAGTATCCCGGATGGTTTAATGTTTCCAATTCCAATTCAGTTTACTTTAAAAATACAACATTTACATCCCTTCCCTCATCAACCTTGAGCATTTTGCAGAGCTACGATCCCAAGATAGATATTTCAAACTATTCCTTCGGCCCAACACCATATTTTTTTTCTGACAACATTTATATGGTAAATGTATCATTTCCAGCTCTTTTCCACAGTGAATCATCAGGTGCAGGTGTTCCCAGATACAATTCATATGTTGGAACTGTAAATCCCGCAAGGCTTGTGAGTACAGTACCACAGGGTCAAACAACAACAATTGTTAATCAGTTTTCTGTCTCAAATCTAAAAATTAATCCTTACACAACATTTTACAATGGTACTTTAATAATAAATTATTCAACATCAAACAATTATTCCAATAACTCTCTTGTTTATGTTTATGCAAAGAATGATTTAATATGCCAGCCAATTTCCATTCCTTACTCAACCAAAAGGGTGAACATAACAGTTCCCGTTTCTTTCTATATGACAAACTATGTGGTAAACAGTACATTCCTTGGGAATACAAACAATATTTTTGTAAACATAACCGGACCACAGAGTGGAAGTATAACTATAAATTATGTGAAGTTGAATCTTTACACAGATTCTTCACTTTTGAACAATTTCTATTACCATAATTTCAATCTTATTTCTTCAACAATTTATGGTAAGGATATTTATTTATCAATTAATTCGAACAATTCAAATGGTAATCCTGATAAGAATTTTATATTTTTGAAAAACAGTGTTGCATACTTTATAAATTTAACAATACCTAAGAACACATTTTATCTTGATCCACCATATTATCTCGGGGACCAATCATCAACAATTTACATATACAGGTACATAGATCTTAACGTATCAAATTACAACGGTGCACCTTTACCAAAAATAAACGTAACATATTATTCAAACATCCTGCCCATATATGTAAACGGTAATGTTTATACAACTGCACAGCAGGTTAACAGCCTGAACACATTCATAGTTAATCAGATCCCTAGCGTTTATAATACAACAAATGCAAAAGGCATAGCATCAATACCTGTTCTCTCAGACATT
>JAVRLI010000155.1:0-2504 GCA_031961525.1 Thermoplasmatota archaeon
TCATTTTCTTCATTATTTACAAGAATATTTCTCATAATTTTACTTTAAAATCTTTAAATATAATAAATTTTTCAAAAAATCTTTAATTGATTATGAGAAATTTTTAAAAAGTTTTCACTGTAATTTCAGAAAAATTATTTAAGTATGATCTGACTTAATTATTTTTATGCTTGGAGAAATATTTGCTGGAATACTCATTGTCCTGGGATCCATATTTATTCTTCTTTCAGTCAGGGCATACAGTGAATACAGGAACAAAAGCATGATTTTTTTAACTTTTATATTCTCCATAATGCTTTTAAAAGCACTTGTTTATATAATTCTCACAATTGCCGATTTCCCAATGCCATTATGGTATTATTTCTTCATGGACATTGTAATCCTTGTTACTCTTTACTTCATAATAGTAACAAGGTGATTTTGGTTTGGAAATAGAGCTTGAAACAAGGAGGAAAATATACGAAATAATAACAAAAAATCCAGGCATACATTTCAGGGAAATAGCCAGGTTATTGAACATTAACATAGGGGATCTGCAGTACAATTTGAATGAACTTGAGAAGGAAAGGATTATTGTTTCAAGGATAGAGGGAGGGTACAAAAGATATTATCCTGAGAAGATGGAGGATCCAGAGGAAAAGGTTATTTTACCATTTCTTCGACAGACATTACCAAGGAGAATAATAATAACCCTATTAAAAAATGAAAAAATTACACCAAACGATATTGCAAAGGAACTGAACGTTGGTGTTTCAACAATTCTTTACCATGTGAAAAAGATGATATCAAAGGATCTTGTTGGTCAGGAAAAGGATGGTAAAAATGTTTATCTTTATTTAAAAAAGAGGGAACTTTTCATTAAAACTGTTATAAAGTACAGGGAAAGTTTTCTGGATAAACTGGTTGACAGTTTTGTTGAATTCTGGAAATCATCAAGATGATCTTTTTCTTAAATAATATATACCCATGAAGATTATTGTTATACCAACAACAGAACCTAGAAGAAGGTACAGGTATTCAAAACCGTACCCACCGCCCTGAAAGATTCCTGATGGTAATGATATAAATGATAGGTAAGAAACATTACCTGATGAGAATGGTAATACATTTATCAATTGTGAAGAATTTTCATTTTCCTGCATGAAATACTGATATCCATTGTTTCCAACAAGATAGAATGATAAGGATTTTGTCAGATTTATTCTATAGTATGGTGAGGATTCCACTGGTGTTAGTTTACCTATACCTGTGAAATTTTCCTGCATATTCTTTGAAATTGTTTCACCGAGGGCAATACTGTTTTCTCTTATACCGGATATTTTTCCCTCAACTATTATTGCATTTTTAATCCCCTTTGGTAATATAATCCCATGGGAATATGAATAGGCGGAAAGATTCTCAGGTATTATGAAATTGAAATTAATCGAATAGTTCTCACAGGTGCATTTCATTGTGAAATTAACAATGTTTCCATAATAGTAAGATGTGTTAAACCAAATATTCCAGTTAAGGTTTTTCAAATAGTAAATTTCACCCTTTGATGTGGAAAGGAATGTGAATGAAAATATTGTTGATGTACCGTTGTAAGTTACATTTATTGCAGGTATATTTTTGTAGAATGTTATGTTAAGGTTGTTTGATTCTAGTTCCACAAAATTATTGTTCTCAAATGTTACGTAGAGCTGGCTTGTTGCAGGGAAAACAAGAAGAATTGCAAGGATTAAAACAAAAATTTTCATAAAAAAAGGGGAGTGGTGGATCAGCGTGATTTTCTATAAACAAAATATGCCATTACGATCACAATGAAAATGGATCCAAATACTGTTATGTAATAAACTAATTTGGTGTGGAGAACGTTTGAATATATCACAAGTGAATGGTAAGTGTAATTTGAAAGATGTACAAGCATGACCATGGAACTGTTAATGTTTTCATTTGTAAAAGATGATTCAGTATTGTTAATCGTTTGATAAAGTGATGAATTTTGAATTATGTTGTTATCAATTTTTACAACCATATTATTGATAGGAGGATATATTTTTAAAATAAGGAAAATGTCCCTGGGAATTTTAGATGATATCTTGAAAATGAATGTATTACCATTGATATCTTTTGTTATGTTTATGCCATCCGTTAGAATTATTGTCTGGTTGTATGAAAAGCCATTGGCGGAGAAAATGGTTATTATGCCATCAACCTTAAAGTTTTCAAGCAGAAGACCTGGTTTACCCAGATAATTTTCATTGTTGAAAATGATCAAAATTTTTGAGTTTTTCTGTGCAAATATTATGGCTGTGGAGTTTTTTATTTTTAAGCTGCCCTTTGATAAAGCAAGCATACCATTGTTGTTAATGAAAGCACCGTTGAATGTTGTGGATTTCGTTATTTTAGAATTGAAAACTATTGTAATTTCATTATCACTTTTTGTATTAATTGTTATCATTCCCATTGGGTTGTCAATTACTGTTTCCCTGAAAAATCTGTTTTCATAAATATCCATGAAT
>JAVRLI010000156.1:0-2590 GCA_031961525.1 Thermoplasmatota archaeon
TTCCGATCTTTATAGATTATTGAGGGGAGATTTTTAGCTTAATCATAAAATATAATTCCTATCTGTTTATGTTTTATCTAACATTACTCATGCATAAAGAGAATCCATCAAATCATGGTTACAGCCTGTGCATGAGGGATGTTCTGAATTCTTAGAATGTTGTTCTCATCAACTATTCCCTCTTCAATTGCAATCCTGATAACATTTTCACCCACAAGATTTATTATTGTTGCAATCTTTAAAGCATTTCTGAAAGTCTTTTCCGAAACATATGTTTCAAAATAGAATTCCTTCCTTACCTCAATGTGAATTTCACCCTCCTCAAATCTTTTCCCCAGCAAATCAGCATCGCAGGCTGCAAGCATTACTTCATCACGTATTTTCCACATTTTCATTGCAATTTTCATGGTACAATTTTTCTAATTGCATCTTTTCTAATAATCTTTTGTATTGAAAAATTAATTAACACCTTTATTTTTTATATAAGCAATGAATGAGATGGAAAGGGTAGGAATTGTTTATGGAGATGTTGGTACAACAGAGGTACCAATAACAATAACGGGTCTGGTTGAACAGGGTGAATTTGTTCAGATTTTCCATCAGGGATCTGGGTGGGTTCTTGGAAGGGTAGAAAACATAGAGAGAAAAACTGATCTATCAATTGATCGAGCAAAACTCATAAATGCTGGTGAAAATGTTCCCATACAGGAGGTAATGATAGGCAATGTTTACATCATTGGTTACAGGGACTCAAAGGGCATACTCCAGGTTCCAAGAACACCTTTCAAGGCAGGTGAACCTGTTTACAGGGCAAAGGATGAACTTATAAGCGATGTTATTGGCCTTAAGGATATGAAGGAGAATGGTGCATACATAGGATTGCTTTACAACCATAATATAAGGATTTATCTTGATATAAACACACTTGTTCAAAAACATGTTAGCATACTTGCAAAGACAGGTGGTGGAAAAAGTTACCTTACAGGTGTTTTGATTGAGGAATTCATGAAGCATGATGTTACAACTGTTGTCATAGATCCGCATGGTGAATATTCATCCCTAAGGTTTCCATCAAAGTATGTTCAACAGATGGAAAAGTTTGGTGTTAAGCCAAGGGGATACAGGGATAAGATACAGATATTTTCACCATACAAACTTAACAGTGATGCAAAACCATTACAATTTACACTTTCACAAATATCACCAAGAGAACTTCTTAATATTCTAAACATTAACGATTACAGGGCCTACATTACACCATTAAGGAAGGCCATAGACACATTGAAGGCATCGGGAAAAATGTATTCAATAAATGATATTATAAATGTTCTTAAGGGTGAGGAGAACAGTGCAAATGTGAGCGTCCTGATTTCAGCTCTTCAGGAACTTGATGAGATTGGAATCTTTTCAGAAATAGGTACAAGGATAACTGATATTGTTAAAAAAGGTATGGTGACTGTCATAGATCTTAAAGGTGTTCCACCCGATATCCAGGAACTTGTTGCCCAGAGACTTTCAAATGCACTATTTGAAATGAGAAAAAGGGATGCTATTCCACCATTGATGCTCATAATAGAGGAGGCACACAATTTCATACCACAGCAAAGCAAGGCACTTTCATCAAAGATTCTCAGAACAATAGCATCTGAGGGAAGGAAGTTTGGTCTGGGTCTTTGTATCATAAGCCAGAGACCGGCAAAGGTTGATAAAAACGTTTTAAGTCAATGTAACACACAGATAATATTAAGGGTAACAAATCCAAACGATCTTAGAACAATAGGTGATTCCGTTGAGGGTCTTACAAAATCATCACTGGACGAAATACAAAGGTTGCCTGTTGGTGTTGCTCTTGTAACGGGAGGTAATTTATCCATGCCTCTTTTTGTTGAAATAAGACCAAGGGAAACCATGCATGGCGGGGAGAGTGTAAAAATAGCATGAAGGAAATAACAGATGAAAAGATAAAAAATTACATTGAAAAAACCGAAATGGTTTTAAAAATACTTAAAAAATCCGTACCGGAAAATTCACATCTGAATCAAATAGCAGAAGATTTTCTGACAATAATTAAAGGCTATTTTTCCGATGCAATCTATTTTTTTCAGAAGGGTGATTATGTTAATGCATTTGCTGCAATCAATTATGCCTATGGCTGGATAGATGCAGGTGTGAGGATTGGATTGATCTACGCAGGAGAAAATCATGATCTTTTCACACTCTATCATTAGAAAAAAGATTTATGTTAAGATGCATTTTAATTTGATGTGAAATCCATAGAAAGAATAACCAGGATACTTGTCATAACAGCCCTTATAGTGGTAATAATTGCAATGGTAATTTCAATAATTCAGGAATTTTTAGAGGAGTGGCCGCCGGAAATACCTTTAAGCATAGAATCCATAATGATCATTTTAACAATTTTTAGTTTGATTATACTGATTATTTTTCTCTTTTATTTCATTGGTTTCAAAAAGAAGTGAGGTGGTTTAATTGAAAATAGAAATGCTTAAAAGTGCAATGAGAATAATAATAAGTTTCATAATAATCATTGTTGCCACTAACATTTTATTTATTTATATAATATTTAAAT
>JAVRLI010000157.1:0-2583 GCA_031961525.1 Thermoplasmatota archaeon
TATTTTCTTTATTTCATTTGCCTTTAGATCCACCCTTGCAAGGACTTCCATAACATCAGCTGTACCTGCAGGTGAACTTATTGCCCTTGATGATGTTTTTGGAATTTTTAATCCAGCATATGCAACAATGGGAACTGTCAAAAGTGCATATTTGTTACCTGGAATGCCACCTATGCTATGAACATCGTAAACATCATGGTCGAACTTGATTGTTTCACCTGTGTTAACCATTGCATTCACCATGTTTGTTATTTCCTCGCTGTCAAGTCCAACTGTTTGAATGGATGAAACATAGGCTGAAAGCTCAATATCGCTTAAATTTTCCATAACAATGTCCCTGACAATTGTATCAATCTCATCCTTTGTTAACTTATTTCCATACATTTTTTTCCTTATGTAATCAATGGATCGAGGCTGTGGAGCTGAAAAAACAGAAACATTCTCATTATTTTTAACATTAAGATCCTTGGAGACCCTTTCATTTATCCATATTTCACCATTTCCAACAATATCTGAAAGGTAAACAAATGCAATCAAGTTTGATGAATCATGACCGACAATAATCCTCTGTTCAGATCCAACACCAATTATGTCAGCATCCCCTTTATTAATGAACGCAACCCTTTTTGGATGTTCAAAGTTTATTACTTTAACCTTCAGATCCATGTTTATTCTGGAAATTTATTCATTTAAAAATTTTGCCATCATGATATCATCAACATATTCTCCCCTAATTTTGAACTGTTTTTTTCTCACACATTCCTCATAAAAGCCCATCTTTCTGTAAAGGTTTATTGCAACAGTGTTTGTTGAAAATACCTCTAGACATATTTTTTCAATGCCCTTTTCCCTTGCCCACTCAAATGAAAGATCCATAAGGTTTGTTCCAATTCCCATACCCCTGTAACCCCTCTTTATGGCAATACCAAGCTGTGCAACATGCCTGTTTTTCTTAAACCTTTCCCTTGTAAGTGTAAGAACACCTATAACCTTATTATTATCCTTTGCAACAAGGAAAAGTTCATTCTCTTCATCAATTAATCTCATGTTAAGGAAATCTTCATCAGCAAGATATTTTTCACCAAGGAGGTATACTTCTTCCTTCATTACATCATCGAAAACGTCAATAATACCCCTTATATCTTCCCTTTCCGCTCTTTTAATCTCTACTGTTCTTCCATCCCGAGTATTCAACAACCTTCTCAAGAGCATTAACAAGCCTCCTTGCAGTTGTTATAACAGGTATATTCATTTTCTCAAGATCACTTGAAACCCTGGTTGTGAATTCACCACCGGCCATTACAGCTATAACGGGTTTTTTCCATTTTATTCTGAAAAGTTCATAAAGTTCATTAATGTTCCTGTAAATTGGTGCATTCGGTATAACAAAGTAAAGAACAAAAACATCAATGTTATGCGAATTTTCAAGAATTTCCATGGATTTCTTATACCATTCGGGTGTTGCTGAACCTGTAAGATCCAGAGGGTTAGATATAATAGAATATTCAGGCAATATTTTTTTCAATTTTTCAATTTCCTCATCATTCAATTCTGAAAGTTTCAGAATTTTTGATTTTCCGATCTCATCCGCTGTAACAACGCATGGACCCGCACCGTTTGTTATTAGCATGACTTTTCCACCATTTATACCTGGCTGCTTTGCCAGAATTTTTATAACATCAACCATTTCCTCAATATCCTCAACAACAATAACACCGGACTGTTTCATTGAACCCAAAAATATGGAATAATTTTCAGCCAGAGCTCCTGTGTGAGATTTTGCAGCTTTTGTTCCCTCATTGCTCCTTCCTGCCTTTAAAATTACAACGGGCTTTTTCTTTGAAACCCTTTTTGATATTTCCGCAAATTTCCTAGCATTGGAAAAACTCTCGAGGTATAGGGCAATTATACCTGTATCATTATCTTTCTCAAGGTAATCAAGCATGTCTATTTCATTAACATCTACCTTGTTCCCGAAACTAACAAACTTACTTACACCGATGCTGTTTTCCTCCATAAGCTCAAGCAAGGTAACACCATATGTGCCAGATTGTGTTAGAAATGCAACAGGACCGTGTCCAGGTCTTTTCATTGCATCTCTCGCCTGGAAAAAAGTATCAAAACCTGATGAGGATGAAAATACCCCTATACAGTTGGGCCCTATTATTCTCATACCATATTTTTTTGCAATTTCCCTGATATTATTTTCAATTATTTCACCCTCATAAGAAAGTTCCTTGAAACCTCCCGATATGATTATTATGCCCCTAACTCCCTTTTTACCGCATTCCTCAACAGCCTGTTGTGTATCCCTTGCACCAAGCACTATTATTGAAAGATCTATTTTGTCCTTTATATCAAGAATACTTTCATAGCACCTGTATCCCATTATTTCTTTTTCCTTTTTGTTAACAGGATATATTTTTACCTTTGTGTGTTTGAGCGAATTCATTATTTCATAACCTATCTTTCCTTCTTTACCGGATGCACCAATCACAGCAACAGATTCAGGGTTAAAGAAAAACTCCATAGTATGGGAAAATGTTTGTAATTTAAAATTTTTATCATTTAAAAAATTTTAAT
>JAVRLI010000158.1:0-2538 GCA_031961525.1 Thermoplasmatota archaeon
AAGCGAGGCAATTGGAACAAACATAGGCTCACCATTCTATGTTGATAACATAAAGATGGTTTTCACACCAGCTTTGCATACAGGTAATCCATCTGGTGTTGTTATTTTCGGAGAAGGCATAGGTATTTACCATGCCGGTGATACAGGCCTTTTTGGTGACATGAAGATTATAGGTGAACTTTACAAACCTTATGCAGCTTTATTACCAATAGGAGGATTCTTCACAATGGGACCTGAAGAAGCTGCATACGCTGTTAAACTTTTAAAACCAAAGGTTGCAATCCCAATGCACTACAACACATTTCCTCCAATACAGCAGGATCCGAAAAAATTTGAGGAAGAAGTTAAAAAAAGAAGCAAAGTTACAAAGATAAAAATTCTGAAACCTGGAGAAACAGTTGAGTTGCCCATTTAAACCCTCCCAAACTGTTCTTTGAATAGAATGTAATATAGAATGGGATCAAATAAACTCACTATTCCTCCAAGAAAGAATGGAAACTCCAGGTTAAATTGCATGAGATAGCCTGAAATCACTATAAATGGTGAGGATGATCCTGTCCTTGCAAGTGAAACTGCACTGATGTTGTTGCCCTTTCACTTTCATGCACATTCTTCATTGAGAAGAACTGCCTGACAGGAATTGCACCCATCTGAAAAGCCTGCCTGAAAATCAGGAATATTGCTGAAAGTATAAAGAATGGCGAAAGAGGTATGAGAATCAATAGAATTGATGCAAAGGTCCTTGTTAAAACAATAATACTCAGGTCACCATATTTCCTTGTTAAATATGGAAAAACATACACGGCAATGATTGTTGCAAATATACCTGTGCTCATAACAAGACCAATAATACCTGCACCGACACCATATCTCTCATGGAAGCATAATGAAAGAATTGGTGTGACGAATCCATTACCGAATCCACCAGGTATTGTTGGCAACGATAATTTTATAATATTTTTGTAGGAAATTTTAGGAAGGAAACTACTGCTTCTTATTTTGTTGTCTTTAACAAAAAGTGAAATTATGAATGCCAGGATTCCCATAATTGATGCTATGTAGAAAAGATTGTAAAGAAATGAATATTTTCAATTAAATAAACGAATGCGGATCCAAGCATACTTCCAATCAAACCTATTATTGATGCATAGCCAGGAATTTCCGATAATCTCTTTGGATCTGTTGTTTCGGTTATTATTGCAGTTTGAACTGCACCGAATGGTCCTCCAGAACTTATAGGACCACCACTTGATCCAGTGAATCCGGCAAGAAAGAAAAGAATTATTAAATTGTTTATGTATAAATAAAGAAATGAAGAAATTGAAAATAGTAGAAATAGTATTACAGGGTCAATTTTCTATCATGGTGATCAGCAACCATTCCGAACAATAGAGCAAAAACTGCATTTAGGATTAAAGCTATTCCAAGAATAACGCCTATCATTATGTATGAATACCTAAAAAATAGAGATAAAGTGACACTATAACGTTGAGAAAACCATAACTGAAACTGAGGAGGAACCTTGATGATATAATCAATTTTACGTTTTTGTCCATGTTCTCATTCTTTTAAAACATCATTGAATTTTTGAACTATTTCCTTCAATCTATTTTTCAAATTTTCATTATTTTTTAAAATTTCTTTATTTTCTGTAAGATATTCGGCATAACCATCCAGTGTTTCCAGCATTTCATCAATGCCAAACTTCTGTGAATACTTTTCCATGTCCGGCATCATTATGTATTCAAGGACATTTTTTCCTTTTTCAGTAATGGAATAATATTTTTTGTTTTCCACCATTTTTGAAACTATAAGCCCTTCGGATTCGAGATCCTTTAGCATTGGATATACGCTTCCTGGTGAGGGTCTCCACATACCCATTGACATTTCCTCAAGTGTGTTCATTATTTCCGAACCTGTCATTTCCTTTCTTCTTAGCAAAAAAAGGATCCAGTACCTTAGGCCAACAAGACCGCGATGATGCATTCCATGTGCATGGAACATGTTCAATCCACCTTTTCAAATAGAAGTAGGAAATGGGTATCGAGATCCTTCTCCTTTACAAATCTGAATCCATGGGATTCAAAGTTTTCAATTATCTTTTCCTTTGGTATTCTTATACTTTTAGGTGGTCCAAACACTGTTTCCATTTTGAAATCAAGTATTGAAAGATACTTTTTGCTCATTTCATAAAGGTTCCTGTAAAAAGATTCATCGCAGTGCCAGACAACATCGTGGTAAACGTTGGACATGAATATTAGATCATATTTGCCCTGGTTGAATTTACATATATCAGCCCTGTATGTTTTTATTCCAAGACTGTTAAGCTCCTGAAAGTATGAATCATCGAGATCCACACCCGTCACATCTTTGCACTTTTTAAGGAACATCCTTGTAAAGAATCCATCACCGCATCCAAGATCCAGTATGGAACAATTTTCTGGAAGATCAAAGAATTCAAGTATTGCATTCTCATCAAAATTCCTTCTTCTATGATGTCCGAAATGGTGTCCGAAATGATGTCCATAGTTATTATCA
>JAVRLI010000159.1:0-2545 GCA_031961525.1 Thermoplasmatota archaeon
TATATCAAGTCACCTTTGAATATGTAATCGAAAGGTTCAGTGTTTGATCCCTGTATTGTCCATGGCGCCATGGTAAAGAACCAGTCACTTCCCTCGGCAGCATAAATTGCATTCCATGCCCTTGTCAGATTACCCTCCTTTGTATTTGCTGTGAGGTTCTGTACAATTGCAGTATAGTTTTCAAGTTGAACAAGGCCATTCTCATTCTGGTACTGTAAAACCTTGTTCCTTACATCATTTAAAATTTCCCAATAAAAATTCTGAACGGGATAACCTGCCCACTGTGTCAGAGATGGATTGCTTTCATATGGGGCCGAAACACCATTTCCCCTGTTCCATGTTCCTGTAGCAAGATGGTGAAGAACAGGAAGACTGGGATGGGATGAAAGATATTGCTGTGGTGTTACAGTATGAATATAAGATGAATTTTCTTCAAGGGCTTTATATAATGCTTCAAGGAATGGTACACCATCCTCCTCAAAGTTTGACATGAACATCCAGTTTTCTCCATCCAGGGCAACAGTAACAAGCGTATTATTATGCATGTTCATTGGTATTGCATTGTAAATACCCTTCAGATAGTTTATGAAAGCTGCAACAGCCTGATATGTTGGCATTGAGCCATAGTTAAAGCCCCAGGCGTTTGATAAGTAACCGTCCCTGAAAAATACTGTTATCTTTGTGTTATTTGGTCCTATCACTATGTAAGGTGTGTAAAGGTTTTCCATTGTTGTTATATTTGATCCTGGCTGACCATAGGCAAGTGCATCCACACCAGATTGCTGTAAGGTCCATTCCGAACCCTGTGTCCATATGTATCCGGAATGATTCAATGCCTGTATAACATCATAGGACAATGCGGATTCTGGTGCCCAGACACCGACCGGCCAGGATCCAAAGAAATGATAAAACTGACCCTTACCATAAATTAACTGTGCCACCAGATCACTGTAGTAATTTGATTTGTTAATTGATCCCATCGGTCCTGAAATATTGTTCATGAGGAGTAGGGGCATTAATGGATGGTAGAATGGTGTTGTTATTAGCTCAACATTGTTACTACCCAAACCATTTCCCATCATAACATCTTTGAATGCAGGAATGACCTGACCTGTTAACCACTTGGAATACTTTAAAATGGTTATCAAATCATCCTGATTGAAACTGGTTTTATTGTGTAATGCCCATATGGTTGAATTTTTCCATTGATTTCCAAGTTGGCCTTCAACAAGAGGTGTGCTTATTGCGTAAAGGAAGAATAGAACCTTTGCATTCTCGAATTGCTGTTCATTAAACAAATTACCCGACATCCAAAGCTGGTGAAGGTAAGAATATAATCTTGCAGCGGGTTCATTTAATTGATAAACATAGTATGGAGTATTGAAATAGATTGCCGTTATATTTCTCAATAAAGATTCATTTTGAGCCAGAATGCTCCAGGGTATGAATGCATCACGAATATATGTATTGTTGTACAAAGGATTGCTGTATATATCATAGAGTTGATACAACAATGATCCTGATAGTTCATAGGTAATATTTATTTCAGGGAAATTGTGAATGATTAAAGCCTGTTCAATATATTCGCTCGTTGCATGGACCTCTGACCAGGGTAAAACATAATCGTTGGAATCAACAATCTTGTACAATGGCTGGTGATCATTCAGGATTATTGCAAGGTTTATTGGAGCATACACTTTTGAAACAACGGAAGAAGGTATATTCAATGTTCCAAAATTAAGGGCAATTGTATTGTTTATTGTGAATTCTGCCTGATTTCCATTACTGTATATTCCTTTCTGGTAGTACGGAATACCGATACCCACCCAGGGACCGCTACCTCCAACTATGAAAACTGATATGTTCATCACGAGATTTCCACTGAAACCATAGGGGAACATTGCCGTCCATGGTACCCTTATTTCCGTTGCATCATTTGTTCCATTGAACATGAAATAGCTTGATATGGGTACTGCTGTTGGTGTTGTATTGCTCAAACTTACAGGACTGTTAACCATGTAAACATTCTGACCAGACATACCTGAGTTTAGACCAGAGAACCATACGGCAGCAAAGTAATTCATAGGTTTTGTGAAGTTTATGTTTCTTGCCCAGGCGTTTAAGTTTGTCATGTTATATGTACCATATCCGGAATTTGTGTTATTGCTCAAAAATACCATAAGAGCATTATTATCAACAACTGCCTTAATTCCTATGAAAAGATAGGTTGTGTTGAATGCAACATAAAGTTGAGAAATATTATTGTTTGAACCCCAGAAAGTTGCGTGCGTGTTTGTTGCTATCAAATGACCTGCAAAATCATTCGTTACATTTCCTGTAAAAGTTATGTTTCCCTGTGCAACGGTTATGTTCTGGGATGATGCATTGTTAAATCCTATAATGTTGGCATTTGCATATCCACTGGAAAAAAGGAAAACCACTGTTAACAAAATTACTATATTTTTTAGTAGTTTCTCCTTCATGATTAAAAGTAAGATTTTTCTCCTATTTTAAATTTTTTTCATAAACTTTCAATTTGCATTAC
>JAVRLI010000160.1:0-2476 GCA_031961525.1 Thermoplasmatota archaeon
GTACCAAAATACGATGCGGAAAAAATTAGAATTGAATTGCTGGAAAAAGATTTACTCCATCCAGATTATTCCATATTCCCGGAAGGTGGATTTGTATATTTTCCATTAAAATATAAATTGAATTTTAATTATGATGTTGTGGAAATTGATGGAATAAAAAGGAAAAAAAGAAAAAATCCCTATGAACTTGTTCTGGAAAAACTGAATTTCCAGGGAAAGGAATTAGTAAAAAATAAATGGGAAAAATTTGGAAATGTTTTGATAATTACAATTCCAAAAGAAATTTATGATCACAGATTTGAAATTGGAAAGGCATTTGCTGAAGTTTTTAATGCAAAAAGTGTACTTAATTATAAGGGTGTTTATGGTGAATTAAGAATTCCTGATGTTGAATTTATATATGGAAATGATGCAGAAACAATCCATGTGGAAAATGGTATATACTATAAGTTTGATGCTTCAAAAATAATGTTTTCCTCAGGAAATGTTGATGAAAGGATAAGGATGTCCAAACTGGATGTGAAGAATGAAAATATTGTTGATATGTTTGCAGGAATAGGTTATTTTTCAATTCCACTTGCAAAATATGGTGGTCCAAAAGAAATTATTGCCTGTGAGAAAAATGAAATTGCATTCAGATATTTAAATGAAAATATTAAAATTAACAATGTTAAAATAAAAACGGTTCTTGGTGATAACAGGGATCTTGATCTCAAAGATTATGCGGACAGAATCGTAATGGGTTATGTTGATACAGGTAAATTTGTTCCCAAGGCTATTGAAATACTGAAAAATGAAGGTATCATACATTACCATGATACATGGACAACAGAGGAACTTAAAGAAAAAGAAAAAACAATGAATAGTATTTTTAAAAATGTAAAATATGAAGTAAGAAGGTTTCATGTTTTAAAATCATACGCACCTCACATATGGCATATTGTTGCAGATGTTTTTGTGAGAAAATTATGATTAATTCTCTTTATATTATTCATTTTTCTCCCTTTCAAAGATTAACACTGAAAAAGTTTAAATCATGAAATAAATGTTGTAAGTAGATGCAAGAATCTAAAAAAAGAAAAAAGCTTGATATGTCAAGGAACGATGAATTCAGATATATGCTTGGTGAGCTTGTAAAGGATCTGGATGAAAGTGTTAAAGGAGCAATTTATGGCAGTATATATTCTAAATTTGCAAAAATGGATCTTAACAGTGCAAAGGAATTTATAATTAAGAAAAAGAATGAGGGTATAATCTCTGAGGATCTTTCAAAAAAACTCATCGATCTTCTTTACAAATACAGTAAATATTATTAAAAAAATAAAAAAAGATTTATTCAGAATGTTCTTCTGAAAGATCCGATCCCTGTTCTATGAAAAGAACATTTCCATTCCCGGCATCAACCTTTACCTCGTATAATGTGTTGTTTTTTGATAATGTTATTGAATAAACAAGATACCCATTCTCGCATTCAAGTGATGTGGAAGTAACGTTTCCACCACCAAGTGCCTTCAATGCCGATAGATTTGCCTGATCAGGTGTTATTTTTGCAAGTTGTGAGAGGTTTGAATCACTTATATTCTCCGGAACCTTTATTGATGCCGTATAATTCGGGTACTGTTGCTGTAGATCACTGTTTGAATTCTGTGCTGCTGCAATCTTATTTGTACTTGATGCATGTGCAAGCGATAGAGCAGTTATTCCTATCACTGAAATCAATACGATTATAGCCAGGACAGATTTTCTCATTTTATCACCTCCTGAAAAATTAACATTCGGAAACATTTAATAAAAATTTTCCGTAACATGTTTCATATCTGGCCCTCGCGCAAATACATTTTTTCTTCTATTTCATCCAGCAACCTTTTTCCATCCTGTGTTCTATTGAATTCAAAAAATTTTAAAATATCTGCTATTACTTCAAGCTGTTCCAGTGTGAGTTCTTTTTTCTCCACATATTCCCTTAACATTTCAATACATTCGTTTTTCATAAAAAAATAAATGAATGAAACATTTAATAAATTCTAAATGAAACAGGTTTCATTTAATTATAATGATCTCATTTGTTACACCCTTTCTCCTCTTTTCTACAAAACCCTTTTTCTCAAGTGACGTTATGATTCTAGAAACCTTTACCTTTGTGAAGCCCGTTTCATTAACAATTCTGTTCTGGAGCATCCTTCCGCCGTTCGTTTCAATGAGTTCAAAAATTTCCCTTTCATCCTCCGAAAGGTATGTTAGGTCCCTTTTTACAGGTACTTTCTCTTCCAAAGATTCAAGAAAAATTCTTGAGGATCTAAAGAGTATAAAAATGGATGGAATTATAATTAAGATGTAAACTAACAATACATAAATATTTAATAATTTAAATATTATATAAATAAATAAAATGTTAGTGGCAACAATGATTATTATGAAACTTATTATTATTCTCATTGCACTTTTAAGCATTTCTATTTTCAATTAAACCACCTCA
>JAVRLI010000161.1:0-2524 GCA_031961525.1 Thermoplasmatota archaeon
AATATTCGGGAATTATAGTGGAGTGGAATACGAATTTAATTGCAATAGGGCCTTTGAAATTGGAATATGACTACTTTAATAATAGCATAATATT
This sequence comes from Thermoplasmatota archaeon, assembly GCA_031961525.1. Taxonomy (GTDB): domain Archaea; phylum Thermoplasmatota; class Thermoplasmata; order Thermoplasmatales; family ARK-15; genus JAVRLH01. Next base: position 95 of record JAVRLI010000161.1, read on the forward strand.
AAATTCAACAAACATACCAATGGGTGCATCAGGGCAAATTAATTATTATTTGTTTCTTGCACTATTTATAGGTGTGATTTTAATCATTTCAATCTCATTCATATATTTTAAAAAGAAAAATAAATAAAATTTTAAAAATAATTTTTATTAATAAATTTTTCCGGGATTCTAAAGGAAAGATTTTAAATAAGGAATTTTCGATAAACGTTCGATGAACAATAGGGTTGCTATTGTTGGAATAGGGCATTCGAAGTTTGGTAAAAGAATGGATGTTAACCTGAACGAACTTGCATGGGAAAGTGTAAAACAGGCACTTGATGATGCAGGAATATGCCAGAAGGATGTTGAATTCTTTTCCCTGGGTAATTTGGGTTTCTGGAGTGAAGAACTTCTCCCTGCTGTTACGGTTGGTGAATACTGCGGTCTTACATGCGGATCTATGAAGGTTGAGGCTGCGTGCGCTTCTGGCAGTGCTGCAATAAAGGTTGCTTATGAAAGTATAAAATCGGGTAATGCAAAAATAGCCATGGCAATAGGACTTGAAAAAATGTACGATTCACCAAATCCAACAGTTATTGAACTCATAGGCAGGGCCGGGTACTATTTATGGGAATTTGAAAATTTTGGCATGACATTTCCTGGCTATTATGCTCTCTACGCAAACAGATACATGCATGAGTTCAATGCAACTGAAGAGGATCTATGTCTTGCGGCAATAAAAGCGCACCATTATGGGGCCCTTAATCCATACGCAATGTTTCAGAAGGATATAACAATGGAAGAATGTGTAAAATCCAGGTACGTTGCCTATCCTCTTAAACTCTATGATTCATCACCAATAACAGATGGATCTGCTGCAATAATCCTTGCGGATGAAGAAACAGCTAAAAAATTAACTGATACACCTGTTTACATAAAATCACAGGGTTATGCAACAGGTACGGCAAACATAAGCAGAAGGGATGATTATGTTTCACTTGAGGCGAGCAGGAAGGCAGCAAAGCTGGCATACAGAATGGCACACATTGATGATCCAAAAAATAGTTTTGATCTTTTCCAGGTACATGACTGTTTCACCATAGCGGAAGTGATGGCATACGAGGATCTTGGAATAGCCGAAAGGGGCAAGGGTATTGAAATATTGAGGGAAAAGCAAAGTTATCATGATGGGAAGTTTCCGACAAACGTTGATGGCGGTCTTAAGGCAAAGGGTCACCCAATAGGGGCAACGGGTGTTAGCATGGCTGTTGAAATAACAAAACAGCTTAGAGGTGAAGCTGAAAAGGGAAGGCAGGTGAATGTTGTAAAGGGAAGGGCCTTGTCACATAACGTTGGTGGTACCGGTCATTATGCATATGTTACAATCTACGAAAGGGGTGATTGAATGACAGATAAGATCTTTATGGATAGAAGATCACTTGAGCTTAAGTATCAGATACCCATGGGCAAAATAGATAAATTTTTTGAATCACTTGAACAGGGTAAGGTTCTGGCAACAAAATGTAAATTATGTGGAAGAACATATTTCCCTCCACAGGGTGATTGTCCAGAATGCAGGAAAAGTGAAATGGAATGGGTTGAGGTTGAAAATGATGGCACTTTATTAACATTCACTGTCATAAACGCTAAACCAACATCATTTTCAAAATACCCTGACTATGTGGTTGGAATAGCAAAGTTCGGGAATACAAATATTCTTTCCTGGGTGAACGTGGATGATTACAGAAAATTAAAAATAGGTATGAAAGTTTACCTTAAAGTTGTTAAAAGGGAGGATTATTTCACATATCAGATAGAGTTATGATTCCTTCCATTGGGGATCCCTTTTCTCAATAAAAGCTTTCATTCCCTCCTTAAAATTTTCTGAAATTGTTAAATTTACAAGTGAATTAAGGCCTTCATCAAGTTTTTTCTCATCAACAAAAGTTTTTCTCATCAAATTCTTTGCAATTCTGATAGCCTCAGGAGAATTTTTTGAAATCATAATTGAGAATTCCGTTCCCACCAAAAATAACTGTTCCCTTGGAACAATTTCATCAACAATTCCTATCTCCTTAGCTCTTTCCACAGAAATAATTTCACCTGTGAGTATATATCTTCTGATTTTTCTTCCAATTGATAGTCCTAAGGTTGTTGCAATTGGTGGAATCGCACCAATTTTAATTTCAGGTAATGAAAGAACTGCATCTTCAGAGGCTATAACAATATCCATACCGATAAGAATTTCAAGACCACCACCATGAGCTTGACCGTTCACTAGAGCTATTGTTGTTTTATTTGAATTGAAAATCTCTTTGATTGTTTCCGAAGCTATTGCAAAGAATTTTTCAGCATCCTCTTTATTTTTCCAGGATCCCATAACATTTATATCATCACCTGCGGAGAATGCATTACCCTTACCTGTTAAAATTATACATTTTACATTTTTGT
>JAVRLI010000162.1:0-2377 GCA_031961525.1 Thermoplasmatota archaeon
GCAATGAAAAATTTTCCCATAACTTTGATAAACACGATCCTTTCACCATTATCCTTTTTGCTCATAATATACTTTGCAAGCAGAGGTACTTTGTTACCTGTGGCAATAGAAGGTGGATTCATAATGACAATGGTATCAGCGGGCATTGGCTTGCAGGGTGATCTTTCACATTTAAAAAACGATTTCAAATTCCAGGATATGGTAGTGAGCTCACCAACAACCCTTTCAATTTACATTCTTGGGATGGCAATATCAGAAATAGTTTATTCAATTCCGGCTTTAACTGTCTTAACAATACTTGCAATAATATACATTGATGCATCAATCTTTTCAATCATAACAATAATTTTTTCCCTGATCCTCATATTTTTCTTTTCAATAATGCTTGGTTTTTATCTTTCAACATTAACATCAGACATAATTCAGAGCTGGGCATTCTCAGGTATAGTTTCAACGGTTCTATCAACAATCCCCCCAGTATATTATCCAATAACATACATTCCCTTGCCCTACAGGTACATTGCTTATCTCTCGCCAACCACATATGTTGCGGAGATAGTGCAAAATGCAACAGGTTACCTTAGCATTACTTTTTTAAACTTAATTTTAGACTGGATCGTGCTAATAATTTTAATAATAATACTTTCGATTGTTTCAATAAAAAAATCAAGGTGGAGGGAAAAGTGATCAAAATATTTTTATTACAAAAATTTATTGAAAATTCATGAGTGAGATTGAAGATATTGAAAATTTGATGGATCTCTACGAGAAGGGAAGGAGTGAATTTAAAATGGGATCCATTGAAAATGAAAAATTTGAAAAAATAAAAAAGTATGTCGAGAATCTTGCTGACATACTCTCCGCATTTAAATGCGAAGGTTCAGGGTATAGGTTGTTTTGGCTATTACAACCATTTCACCCCTATACTCGCCGTGTCCCGACGAGAGAGTTTTACGCTCTGATTTATTATATACAAAATTACTATATAAACATTTTGACGATTCATTCCCGCTTTAAAAAGCGAGGCTTTCTCGCCGTGTTTTTGTAAATTTTTCAATATACCGTATGGGGAAATTTTAAATGAAAATGATAGGAAAATTTTCTTTGAAAAACTTGAAAAATTTATAGATTCATTACTTCTTGCACTAGATAATAAAACACAGAGTCTTAAAAAAGAGGCCGATGAAAAAACAAAAATGCCGGAAAATTATTTTAAATATTAAAAAAATAAAAAAATGTTTATTGTTTATTTTCTGGTTTCCATTCCTTTGGATGCTCTGACTTTGGTATCTTTTTTCTGTAGTAAAAGACCTTAACGATTGCAACAATGATCAGGATGATTATTGTCACGATCAAAACAATGTCAAGTGTTGAAATGCCTGTGTACGTTGATGATACCCCAAGAACAGGGTTAACTCTTATCTGTGATGAAGATATTGTTCCATTCTGTAAAGGTGCCTTGTATCCTGATGGTAAGGATATGCTTTAAGAATAGTTACCGTATGGTAGTGTTACGGTTATAACATTGCCTGTCGAATAATAGGTTTTTCCATTTATTGTCACTGACCATTTTGATCCTGATGGTAGACCATATTCCTGGAATGTAACAGTGTATAGCAGAGCCTTATATATCACATTTACAGTCTGTGATGCTCCGTTCACTTTAACAACACCGCTCGATGGATTTAATTAATAACCTGCAATGTTTCCAACAATGAATTGATATGTTCCATTTGGAAGATTCAGAGTTAAAATATTCTGCCATGTTGAATATTTACCAAATTTATTTTCACTCATAATTTATAGAAAAATTTTTGGACGGTTATTGAAATTTATGGCATTATTTCCAAAAAACCATCCCTTAAAATTCTTGAATAGAATGTTATTGAATATTCAACATCCTCAGCCCTTTCTTCACCCACGGCCCTTATTGGTTTTTCATTATAAACAAGCATCTTTATTCTCTCACCAGGATGCAGTTCAATACCCCTTTTGAAAAATTCATCAAGTATATTTTTCTGTGGAACATTTTTTTCATAGTCCCATGGTGCTCTTGATACTCTCTTTTCAATTAAAAGATCCTTTGCATTTACTTTTCTTAATGAAAGATCATCAAGGTATTTTCTGTATATTTTTATTATTTTCTCCCTTACATCATTAATTTTTTCAGGTGAATCAAGGGAAGAAAGAATGTTAAGACAATCCTCCTGGAACTTTGAGATGAACTTTGGTGTATCAGATCTTCGAAGCATAATCCCTCTGATTTTAAATGATCCATCACTTTTCCTTGCAATGTACCTGTTTAATGCGCCCACATCACCGCTCTTTTCCTTTATTATTTTCAACCAGGTGTAAATGCCAGAAAGATCTATGAAAA
>JAVRLI010000163.1:0-2483 GCA_031961525.1 Thermoplasmatota archaeon
TACTTTGACCTAAAACAATGATAATACTTTTAACAGGCATGCCAGGGTCAGGAAAGGAGGAGTTCTTAAAGGTTGCGGAAGAAATGGGTATATCAATTATAAGAATGGGTGATGTTGTGAGGGATTATGTTAGATCTTTAAATCTCCCACTTGATGATAACAATGTTGGAAAAATTGCAAATAGTGAAAGGGAAAAGAATGGTATGAATATATGGGCAAGAAGAACAGTTGAAAGGATAGGAAAGGGAGATTATATAATTGATGGCGTAAGGAACTGGGAAGAGGTGGAATTTTTTAAAAAATACTTTGGAAAAAATCTGAAGATCGTGGCAATTCTTTCCTCACCTGATACAAGGTTTAAAAGACTTTTAAAAAGGGGTAGAATGGATGATCCAAAAAATATTGAAGATTTCTTAAAAAGGGATAACAGGGAAATGGGCTGGGGTCTTGCAAAGGTTATAGTAAATGCTGATTTCTTTATTGTGAATGAATCATCACTTGAAGATTTCAGAAAAAATGTTAGGGATTTACTCAATAGGCTTAAAGAGTGAACATCCCTTCTGATGGTAAATTTTAATGTAATCTTCCTCAACAATTCCAATTTTAAGATCCGGTAAAGTAAAAATAGGTATTGATCCATAAATGTATTCAACGTTTTCATCCATATTTCCCCTTTCTGCTGTGTTTTCATAAAGATAATATTTTCCATTAAGTATCCATTTTTCTTTGAACTGAAACTCAAGTCTCCTTTTTTCAGTAATTACAATTCCCTGTTTATTCTTTAGATCTTCAATTTTTTTAGTCCACCAGGGAAAACGGTCAACTACCTTCAATTTTCTATCGTAAATAAGTATTGCATCGCAGTATGGGCAAACATGGACAACTTCACCCGGATATATTGTCTGTGATGCAAGGCAAATAGGACATTTCATTTTAACGCCTCTATTACCCTTATTGCATCCTTCGTTTCCTTAACATCATGCACCCTAAGGATCCTCGCTCCATTCATAACAGAAAAAATGGCTGCGGCAACGGATCCAATTAGCCTTTCCTCCACGTCCCTGTTTAAAATTTTACCTATAAAACTTTTTCTTGATAAGCCAACAAGTATTGGATAGCCCAATGATTTAAATGATTGAAGATTCCTGAGAATTGTTATATTATGATCATAATTTTTACCGAAACCTATTCCGGGATCTATTACCATCTGATCCTTTTTAATACCCTTCAAAATTAATTCCTTTGTTCTTGTTCTGAAAAATTTTATTAATTCCGACAATACATCGTTGTATTGGGGATTTTCCTGCATATTTTCCGGATCACCCTTCATGTGCATTAAAATAACACCAGCATTGTATTCTTTTACAACATTCACCATCCTTTCATCTCTTAATCCATAAATATCGTTGACAATGGAAAAACCCTTTTTCAATGCCAATTCTGCCACTTCTGCTTTATAAGTATCAATTGAAAATGGAACGGAATAGGATGAAATGTCGTCAATTATTATTGATAACCTTTCAATCTCTTCCCTTGCATCAATCCTTTTTGATCCTGGTCTTGAGCTTTCAGCACCAACATCTATTATATCAGCACCTTCATCAATCATTTCATTTATTCTCCTTATTGCATCATCCCTTTTTGTGTACCTTCCACCATCATAAAATGAATCGGGTGTAAGATTAAGTATACCCATAATTTTCGTATTTTTAATTTCCATTGCATCGTTCCTTAACCTCCATACATAAAATGAACTCTCAAAGTTTGTTATGGTTTGATCTATTTCTTCTGCGATTTCCCTTCCATTGAATGGCTGTATGCTCATTTTGTTTGATAAAAACTTGAACTGCTTTTTTGTTCCAAAAAGAAGAGCATCTGTTTTTTCCGCCTTCAATGAAACAACGTTCCAGGAAAGAGCGCATTCCATGCCAAGACTTAATGCTTCCTGCTTTAAAATTATTGCATCCTTTATTGGTATATCTTCAAGTTTGATTATGAAAAATTGAGATTTGGGCGCCATAATTTCCTGCCCTTCCTTTGCCACACCAATCCTTTTCATTTCATCCAGAATCCTTTCCTCGCTCAATACTTTTACATGCGCATTGAAATTCGCCATAGCGCCGGGGGGGAGATTTGAACTCCCGCTCCCCTTTCGGAGAACAGGCTCTCCAGGCCTGCGCCTTGGCCAGCTCGGCAACCCCGGCTGAGGAATAGAATGTTAAGTTATCTAAAATATTTTTCCATTCCTTTTGTATGACATTCGTATATACACTGTTGGAATTCCTGACCCTTTTATGTCTTACGATTGACCATACAAAATTTTAAAATTGAAAGAATAATGATTGTAAAAATAGTTAGAATTTTGCGTATTAATTTTTCATTTTTAAATTTTTTTATATTGACATCTTAATTATTAAAAATTGGTATTTAATGAGTAATTTTTAAATATAGATAGAACCATAACTTCAAATTGAAGATCCCCA
>JAVRLI010000164.1:0-2397 GCA_031961525.1 Thermoplasmatota archaeon
TTTCTTCCTTATCATATCCTTTATTATTCCCCTTGTACCTGTGGAAATTATGTCTGCTGGAAAGGAAAGTATCCTTGTTTCATCATCCATCATATCCTTTATAATTGAATAAGCCTGCGCAAGCTTTGTGGCAGTAAAACCGCCTGCTTGAGAGAATTGATTCATCAATTCCTCTATTGATGTTTTTTTATTTATTTTTAAATCTCTAACAGCCTTCATTTTTCCACCTTTAATTTTTCTATCATTTCTTTTAATTCACTACGATTTTCAAAATAATCCCTGACAGGTTTTAGAATTTCATCAAGTATTCCATAAAGGTTCATTTTCAAATCCAGGGGATGTATTTCCCTGTTTTTGAAATACATTTCAAGTTCATTGTAATTATTAACTATAATATCCCCAGCATTTTTCCTTTCAATTTTTATTTTCTCTCTATAATAAGGGAAAATTATGAATCTGTAAATATCGAGAACAGGGTTATTCTCAACAACACCTTCAGGACAATACGCCTTCAAAATTTTATTTTTAATTTCCTCACTTGAATCTGTAACAAATATGGCATTTTCTGCCTTGCTCTTGCTCATTTTGCTGCTGAAATCCATTCTTTTTCCACCAGATAGACCTGATAACAAGGGTGTGTGTATTGCCACTGGTGTTTTGAATCCAAGCCTTGGTGCAAGATCCCTTGCAAGCATGTGCGCATGTCTTTGATCCATACCACCAAGGGCAATATCAAGATCCATGTAGAAAATATCCGTTACCTGCATGAACGGATATATCATCTTTGATGAATCAAGGTCAATATCACTCTCCTTTCTTCCCATTATATCCATTGCCCTCCTTACCCTGTTAAGCGTTGTATTCTTTGCAACCTTTAAAAGAATTGCCCAGTAATCCTTCGAATCAACAAGATCGTCAGCATAAACGAATTCCACACTTTTAGGTACACCAATCTGCAAAAATGATTCTTTCATTATTTCTGCAGATAGCCTTATTTTTTCAAGATCACCGTTGAACTTATCGTTTATCATGGCATGCCAATCAGCAAGCAAAACTTTCATTTTTATTCCTTCTTCTGCAAGTTCCTTTATTTTGTTTCCACAGATTAAACCTGTGCCAAGATGAACAAGACCTGACGGTTCAAAACCTATGTAACCCTTAATTGTTTCTTTGCTTGAAAGTTTTTCAAGATCCTCCCTGGTAACAACTTCCTCAACATTTTTCAGTATACGTTCAATATTCATCCTTAATAGATAAAATAAAAAAATATATAAAGTATTAGTTTGTGAATTATACTGGAAGCCTTGTTTTAATTTTAAATCCCTTTGTAATGTACGCAAGGTAGATGATTCCAAGGACGAGCCATGTAAATCCAACTATCTTTGCATTTATATCAAGACCCCACCATATCAGTAAAGTTACAATCAAACCAACAACAGGCATTATTGCATAGAGGATCTTTTTTTCAGATTTCACAAAAAGATAGGTGAGAGATACAAGCAAGAGAACATATGCTGTTAGAGCTCCAAAGTTAACTATGGATGTAAGATCCTGCAGAGATTCCACATATACGATAGGTGCAGTAATAAGTGCAACAATTATTGTTGAAACATATGGTGTTTTATATTTTGGATGTATTTTTGCAAATATCTTCGGAACATGTCCCTCTCTGCCCATAGAAAATAGAATCCTTGATATGGCTGCCTAGGCAGCCAGAGTATCACCAACACCCCAGGCGATTACAGTTCCTAACAATGCAAGCATCTGGAAAATTATTCCTCCGGCTTCATTTGCAATGTAATAGAAAGCCACATTTGGATCCGAAAAGGAATAACCTGGATGGATGATTGCAGCCACATAGGTTTGCAAGATGAATAGTACAGCTGTTACAGGAACAGCTATGAGTAAAGCTCTATTTACAGTTTTTCTTGCCTGAATGGACTCCTCTGCCAAAGTTGTCATCTGATCAAAACCCAAGAAACTAAGAACAGCTATTGAGGTTCCGGCAAAAATTGCTGACCAAGTAAAGTTTTGAACATCATAGAAAGGGTCAAATGTGAGAGGAATGTGGTTAACGAATATTGTATAAAAACCTGCTATAACAAATGCTGCAAGGACAAGGTCTTCAAAAATGAAAAGTACCATAGCTGTTTTGGCCGTTATTTCAATACCTCTTATATTCGTAATTGTTGCAAACAATATGAAAATTAATGCCCATACAATCATGCTTATTCCTGTCAGAGCTTCCATCCATAGTGCTGAAACAAGAATAACAAGTGCTTGCACTAGAATATAATCAAGCATAACAATCCAGCCGGCAATAAATCCCACATGAGAACCAAAAACTTTACTCACATAGGAATATACTGAACCTGCCTCCGGGTACCTCTGAGAAAA
>JAVRLI010000165.1:0-2453 GCA_031961525.1 Thermoplasmatota archaeon
TCTTCCGATCTAGGGTAAGGGAATTGTTAGAATAAACAAAATACCCATTGAAATATACAAGCCTGAAATACTGAGGAACATGATACTTGAGCCAATTTTCCTTGCTGGTGAGAAAGCAAAGACCGTTGACATTGATGTTAATGTAAGTGGTGGAGGAATAGTTGGTCAGGCTGAGGCATGCAGGACAGCAATCGCAAGGGGATTGAATCAATTCTTTTCAGATCCTGAAATTGAGAAAATATTCAAAAGTTACGATAGAACGTTACTTGTTAACGATGTTAGAAGGAAACTACCCAAGCGTCCCATGGGTAGGGGTGCAAGGGCTAAGAGGCAGAAGTCCTACAGGTGATATAATATGATAATACCTGTTAGGTGTTTTTCCTGCGGCAGGGTGATTGCAAGCGATTATGTAAAGTTTAAGGCAAGAATTGATGAAATAAGGGAAAAGGAGCACAGGGAACCAAAGCCCGAGGAAGTATCAGGTATACTTGATGATCTTGGTGTTAAAAGATACTGCTGCAGGAGAATGATCCTATCCCATATTGATCTGATTGACGATGTAATGGAATTTGAATGAGAGGGACCGTGGGGTAGCTTGGTCCATCCTACCAGCCTGGGGCGCTGGCGACCCGGATTCAAATTCCGGCGGTCCCACTCACCAAAAATTTTTAATAATGGAATATAATGGATAGATTGGGAGGCAAGGAAAATGACTCCTAAGAAGAAGAAGCAGCTTTTTGAAAAGGAGAAGGAGATAGAAGAGGAGCTTGAAATGCTCTCAACACCGGAAGATATTGATCTTGATGAAAATTTTGAAGAGGAAAATGATACAGAGAATGAATGATTAGGGCACGACCCTCCTTCTATCCCTTGGAAATAGTGTTACTTCCCTTATATTTTTTGCTCCCGTTAATATCATTGTGAGCCTTTCAAGACCTATGGCCCAGCCGGCGTGTGGAGGCATACCGTACCTGAACGCCTCAAGGTAAAACTCAAAATCCTTTGGATTCAAACCCTTTTTTTCTATATTTTCCTTCAATGATTCATAAATATGGTTCCTCTGTGCACCCGAAGTTATTTCCCTCTCGCCGTACTGTAGATCAAAGGCATGACCGAATTTTGGATCATCCTCGTAGGGTAAAACATAGAATGCCCTTGTTTCCATGGGCCATTTTGTTATGAAATAAAAACCAGGATGCTCCTTACCAATTATTTCTAATGCCTCAGCTGAAAAATCATCACCAAAGTTCATGTTTATTCCCTTCGATCTTACAAGTTCAAGCAATTCTGAATAAGTATATCTGGGAAATGGTTTTTCAGGAATTTTCCAGTCAATGTTTAAAATTTCTAGCTCCTTTGAATTGTTTTCCCTAACATACTTTGTTGCATTAACAATAACATCCTCAAGGAGATCCATAACATCGTTGTCTGTTGCAAAGCTCATCTCAATATCTATTGATATGAATTCATTCAAATGCCTTGTTGTGTTATGTTCCTCGGCCCTGAAAGCAGGACCTATTTCATAAACCTTGTCGAAACCAGCTGCCATCATGATCTGCTTGTACAACTGTGGGCTCTGTGTTAAGTAGGCATCCTTTTCAAAGTATTTTACCCTGAAAAGGTTTGTCCCTCCCTCCGTTGCTGTTGCAATTATTTTTGGTGTGTGTATTTCAATGAATCCCCTTTCCTCCAGAGTTTCCCTTATTGCTCTGGATATTGATGATTCTATCTTGAAAAATGCCATCACCTCTGGTCTTCTTAGATCCATGAACCTGTGGTTCAACCTTGTTTCTATATCCACAGAAACCTTATCCACAACACCCATTGGTAATGGTGTTTCGGCCCTGTTCAACACTTTTATTTCATTCAGCATTATTTCCATACCGAGAGAACTCTTACTCTCCTTTTTTAGAATTCCGCTAGCGCATACTACACTTTCCCTTGATAATGAAACAATTTCATTGTATAATTTTTCACCAACATCTTTTTTTATGACAGTGAACTGGGCAATGCCCTCTCTATCCCTGAGAATTAAAAATGCAATGTTTCCTATCCTCCTTATATCCTGAACCCAGCCGCAGAGTGTAACGCTGGAATTATCCTCAAGATCTTTTAACTGTGATGTGTAATGGGATCTCATCGAATGGTTAAAATTTTTTTATCTATTAAAATTTCCCATTGGAAAATTTCATTAATTGAAAATTTATGGTGATGGTATGAGAGCCATATTTCCGGGAAGGTTCCAGCCATTCCATCTTGGCCATCTCCATGCCATCATAGAGATCTCAAAGAAAAATTATGATATCATTATTGTTGTTGAGAATGCAGGTGAATCATTCACTAAAAATGATCCATTGACAGCGGGTGAAAGGATTGAAATGATATGGGAAACATTAAGGGAAACTGATCTGAAGAATTACCTGATTGTTCCGATGAAAAACATTGAGAACAAT
>JAVRLI010000166.1:0-2391 GCA_031961525.1 Thermoplasmatota archaeon
AGGATAGGTATTTAGCAGAAAAGGAACTTGCAAAAATTGCATTAATTGCACCAAATGCAACGGTTAACATAATTAAGGATTATGAAGTTATAGAGAAACACAGGGTTTCACCACCATCTGAAATAGTTGGTATTGTTAAATGTTCCAACCCATCCTGTGTTACAAACACAAATGAACCTGTACCACCTGAATTTGTTGTTGTATCAACCGATCCCATAAGGATAAAGTGCAAGTACTGTGAAAGGGAGATGGATTCAAAGGAGATCATTCAGAACATAATTTAGATCTCCGGAAAAATCTTCAGTGAAACATCCATCCCATCCTTCAATCCCAGTTCCTTTCTTAGACATTTATCAGAGATTATTTCAATTACATTCCTGTAATGGCTTCTTTCAGGAAATATGACATAAACATAAATTTCACCAATCTTTCCTTTATGAACATAAACCTTACCGAATGTTCTTCCCTCATCGTAGAATTCTTTCAAAAAATATTTTGAATTGTATCTTAAATATTCAATCTTGTAAATGTTTTCTCCCTCTATTTCAATGTTGAGTGTACCTGGGTAAGGTATGAAGTTGAATAGTTCCTTAATCTGTTCCACATAACCTTTTTTTGTCATGTAGTATGATCCTTCACCAGATCCACCAACAACCTTTCCCCTTATTTCAATTTCCATTAAAATTTTCTCAATCTCCCTGTTGTTTTTAATATCATTCATGATCTTTTCAATACCCTTGAGGGATAATTTTACCCTGAAACCATTCTTGAGGGGAATTCTTTCAACAAATCCCATTTTTTCAAGCATTGAAAGTTTTCTTGATGCACTCTGCTGACTCATACCGCATTCCTTTCCAAAATCACCAGTCTTTACAGTAATATATCTGAACATCGCACCCTTTAATGCCAGCTTTTTAAGCATAAATAAAATTTCATGCTCCTTCATACTACCTCAAGCCTTTTCATTCCTCTTGTTTCTATAACCCTGATTCCATGTGCCTTTAGTATCCTTTTCAATCTTTTATCGTTTGTCAATACAGGGTATCCTGTTTTTATTGCAAGGTTAATTATTGCCCTGTCACCGCTTCCCTCATTTTTAACAACCCTGAATTTCATTGCATACTTTAATGCTGCCCTTGCAATGGTGTTTGTCTTTGATAGATTGTAAAGTTCGTTTATAACTGATTCAGGTACTATTATTTCAACTTTGCCGAATAACCTTTCCAGTTCATCCTCAATCCTTATCCTTAACTGGAAGGGAATGAATAGAGCATTTGTATCAACTATTATTCTTTCCATTGAGATACTTCCCCACTCTCCCTATTCCTTCACTTATTTTTGATATATCCCTTACAAGTGGACCATATGAGATCCTTATGCCCTTTTCCATGGATTTTCCAAATCCCTTACCAGGGATGAATAAAACACCTGTGTTCTTCATAACATCCACAACAAATTGATCAGAATCCATTCCCACATGGGCAGAAACATACAGACCTCCCTGAGGTTCCAGGTATTTGAAGGAAAGGAATTCATCAATGGATTTTACAGTTTCCATTGCTGCTCTTTTATACTCTTCCCTTATTTTATCAATATAATTTTTAATTGATTTTCCATAATTTTTCACATACTTTGTGAATGCAATCTGGTGTAGTGTATCGGGACAGAGTATTGAAACCTGCTGTGCCCTTTCCATGGCCCTTACTATTTCCTCATTTGCCTCAACCCATCCCATTCTTCTTCCAAGACCTCTGTCCCACTTACTATTTGAATGTATTGCAATTATGTTTTCATAATCAAGTGGTGAATAGGAAAAATATTCAGGCATTTCAGAAAAATACTGTGTTTTGTATGCAAAATCAAATATTACGTAAGTACCTGTTTCCATACCAATCTTTATTATTTCCTTAACAAAATCATCAGGCAGGATCTGGCTTGTTGGATTGTCAGGTGATGCAATTAGCATGGCCTTAACATCCTTTTCCTTAAAAAGTTCATTGAGACTTTCCAAAATTTCCTTTTTATTTTCAAGGAATTTCCAGTTTTCACTTAAAAACCTTACCCTTTCAATTTTTATATTATCTGAAACAAACCTTAACTGACCAAAATAGTTCGCATATGCTGGATCAGGTAAAACAATTCTATCATTTTTGTTAAGCAGGACCCTGAAGAGATCAATTGTCATCTGTGAACTCGATCCCCCTATTATTATATTTTTCCTTTCAAGCTTTTCATTGAACAATATTTTTTCAAAGTCCATGACCGCATCCTTTGTTTCATCAAATCCACCGGTTGGTGAATAACCACCTGCTCTGTGAAATTCCAAGAAATCATTTGCTATTTCAGCGTAAATTTTTCTTAGTTCATCGGGTGCATAATGATCAACCCATC
>JAVRLI010000167.1:0-2299 GCA_031961525.1 Thermoplasmatota archaeon
TTTTTATCCACGGTTTTATGGATGATGTTTTTAAATTTTTTAATGATCCTTTATAAATTTCAAGTAAACCCATATTTTCAGGTTTTTCACAAGCAATTTTTAATTCCTCAAAATCATATTTCTTTTCCCCCGCTTTCACCCAGCAATCTGTATACCATATACTTTGGACTTTCGGATCCATACTTGAATATATGAATCAATATTTTCTCGCATAAATCTTAATAATTTTCTTCATCCATCGTTCATTCAAATTATGAAAAATTAAAAAAATATTTAAAAATGTTTATTCACCAATATCTATCCTTTCCTCACTATCTTTATTAAAAATGTGTATTTTCTGAAGATCTGGCATAATATAACCCGTATCATTGATTGTAATGGGATCATTAATAGATGAAATTTTTATTATTGATTCTTTAGTATCTAGGGTTTGATAATGCTCGGCCCTTCTATTTCCAAGATTCTGAATGGATATCAGCTTAACTTTTATACCCTGATCTTTTATGTATGTATCCTCGGGTCTGAAACCAACAATGACATTAAGGTTATTTTCGAACCTTTTAGGTTTTTTACCAACATCTATTCTATAACCTGAAACAAGAAGAATCAAATTATCATTCTCATAATATGCTTTACCTTCAAGAAGATTTATTGGTGGATCACCAAGGAACTTTGCTATAAACAGGTTATTTGGTTTATCATAAAGTTCAAGTGGAGGTGCAACCTGTTCAATCTTTCCCTTTCTAATAATTGCAGTTCTGTCAGCAAGTGCCATCGCTTCAATCTGATCATGGGTGACATAAATTGTTGTTATTTTATAATTCCTTTGTAATGCTTTAAGTTCACTCCTCATCGTCATTCTTAACCTTGCATCCAGATTGCTCAAAGGTTCATCCATCAAAAGAATTTTCGGTTCCTTTATTAATGCCCTTCCCAATGCAACCCTCTGTCTCTGTCCTCCAGATAACTGACCAGGTTTTCTATCAAGCGTATCTTCTATATCAAGCATTTTAGCTATTTCCATAACCTTTTTATTTATTTTATCCTTGCTCAATTTTTTCTTTTTCAAAGGGAAAGCCAAATTTTCCCTGACTGTCATAAAGGGATATAGAGCATAGTTCTGAAAGACCATACCTATGTTTCTTTCACTTGGAGGAAAATAGGTAATTTCTTCACCATCAACCAATATTTGACCCTTATCAATTATTTCGAGACCAGCAACACATCTTAGCAATGTTGTTTTACCCGAACCGCTGGGTCCAAGAACAACAAAAAATTCACCATCATTAATGTTGAGATTTATATCAAAAATCCCATTTCCTTTTCCATAGTCCTTTGTTACATTGACAAGCTGGATTGAAACCATAGTTGTATTATTGAATGAAACTATATAAATTTTAATACTAAATTTTTAAGTAAATTTTTTAAAAAAAAATTATTTGTAGAAGGAGAGACTAAATCCTGAAACAAGGTACTTCTGGAAAATGAAGAATAGTATGAATATTGGCAGACCCATGAGAACCGCAAATGCAGCGAACATACTGTAGTTCATCGATACCGTTCCCTGCGATACGTAGTACATTCCAATTGCAAGTGTATAAAGTTTCGGTTTTGTTATAAGCTGACCGGCGAGTGCATAATCCGTATAAGGACCCATGAATGCAAGAAGGGCTGAGAATATTATTACAGGTTTTGCCATTGGTACAAGGATCCTGAAAAGTGCCTCTGTCTTTGAATAACCATCAAGTTCAGCCGCCTCTTCATAATCCTTTGGTAAAAGATCAATATAATTTTTTATTAACCAGGATGAGAATATTACGGCACCTGCTGAATATGGAATTATCAAACCAATGTAAGTGTTAACAAGGTGTAACTGTGAAAACATGAAGTAGAATGGAATAACCATGATTGTGAAGGGAAACATTGTTAGAATCAGTAGCATATAGAGAAGAGCCTTTTTACCAGGAATGTGCATCCTTGATAAACCTATTCCTGATATTATGGATAGTGCAACACCAATAACTGTGGATGTACCTGTTAATATTAATGTGTTTGTTAACCATGTGAGAAAAGGTCTATGAAATATAAGATTGTAGTAATTTGAAAAATCGATTGATTGTAAAGTAGGTATCAATGATGATACAGAAACTGTGGCAAGAGTTGGAAGATTACTAAGGGATGTAATAACAACATAGTAAATAGGGAATATTGCATAAATTGAAACTAAAATTAATACAACGTATGATACTGCAAGTTTTATTTTTTTCAACCTTTTATAAAAAATATTCCTCTTATTATT
>JAVRLI010000168.1:0-2314 GCA_031961525.1 Thermoplasmatota archaeon
CTCTTTTCATCATAAGGAATGCGGCAACTGGTGAATCTATACCACCGCTTATTAAAGAAATAACCTTACCCTCAATACCAACAGGCAAACCGCCGAATCCCTGAATTTTTTCTGTGAAAATCAAAGCTCTATCTTTGTAAATTTCAACACCAATGTCAAGATCAGGGTTTTCAAGGTTAACATTTTTTTTGAAAGTATCCTTCACCATTTTCCCGAGAATTGCATTAAGTTCCATTGAATTATATTGATATTCCTTCCAGATCCTCTGTGTTGAAATTCTGAAACTTGAAAAATCCTTATCTTTTATAATTTTTTTAATTGCATTGAAAATATCATCAATATCCAGAGAGCTTTCAAATGCTTTGGAAAAAGATGAAATACCAAGGACATTCTTTAAAAGAATTTCGGGCGCCTGGTTTTCAACAAATATCCTGCCATGGATCCTTGTCACCTTTGAATCATAACCATTGTTCTTGAGCTGCTTTTCAATATTTTCCATCAATTTTTTTTCGAAAACGATTCTATTTTTTCCCTTCAAACCTATTTCAGAATACCTTACTATGATCATTATGGATCTTTAATTTTTTTATGATAAATACTTTTCTTTATGCATATGTTTTTATAAAAATTATTATTCTAAGCAGAATTTCCAATTCTATTATTGCAATTGCCAGATAACCTGAAATAAATGAAACATTCAGGTATGATCTTATGCTCTTCATTCTGTATACAAGAATAATAATTGGTAATGTTATTGCAATTCCTAAAAGATAATAAATGCTGAAAGTTAAAATGGATCCTGACCATATGTTAGATATGAAGGGTGTGAACATTATTCCAATTAAGATGTAAATGTCAGCCAAAGTTAAATAAAATAAATATTTCTTAGATGATCCTGAAATGTAAAAGAAGGTTGAAATTATATTGATAAAGATTGAAACTGAAAGTATTATAAAGATAATTAAATCTGGAATGTATCCAAGGTTAACATAAAATACTGAATCTTTTGATGGATCGTTTAATAAAACCATTAAACCGAACCAGGAGAGGAATATTGTAAGAAGTATGTTAAGATAATAATGGTGAAATTCATTCTCCCATCTTTCCTTTATCTTTTCCACATTTTGTGGTGGAACGAATTCCTTTTTTTGGTTTATTTCAGAAATTTTGTTTGTGAATTTAAAAAGAGCAATTTGTGGATCGTATTTCATTAAAACCTTATCGGAAAGTTTAACGAACTCATTCTCCCTGTCATACTTTTTATTCATTACATCCTGGAACTTGTTGAAAACAATAAGGAAATCTGGATTTAATTTAGAATTCAATTTTTTTACCAGTTCCTCCCTATCCTTATTTTCTTCCTGAACCTTTTTTGAGTAATTGTAAAGTTTATCCCCCAGCGCAATGAAATCTTCATTTATTCTTGATCTTTCCTTTAGGAATCTGTAAATTATAAATGCAGCTATTGATGCAATGATTATCTGAATGGCGTAGTTTATTAAATTATACACATTTATTGTTATCATTTACTAACCACCCAGCGGTATGAATGAGAAATGATTGATTATTCTTATATTTAGAATATAAACAAAGATCACACTGTTTGGATTATTTTGTGGATAAATTATCACATAGAAATTAAAATATGAATTGTATGCTGTGTTCGGCATTAATGTTACATTTATTATAAGGCCCTGTGAACTTGTTAATAAAGCTGGATTTGCAGGATTTTTCCCTGATCCAGGCTGATAATAATATTCCAGATTCAGTTTATTATCCGAACCGGTGAAATATAATGTAAAATTCCACATATTTAAATAGGAATTATTTTTTGGTGTGACATAATATGCATAAGCCATAAAATTTGAAGAGTAAGTGGAATTTAAGGATAACATTCTTAAATAATCATATTTAAATAATAGATTGTTGGTATACCCCCATCGATAAGTTGGATCTGAAGATCCAGCTATTGTACCGTTTGTCTGTATTGCCCAGAAAATATCATTATTTTGATCGTATCCCAGTCCTGCGGCAGTACCCTGTGAAAAAACATTATAACCATAAGCACTAAAAGTACCTGATGTGGATCCTGCCTGGGTATTTGAAATATATAAAGGAGTATTATTATTTATTTGTAAGAGATATAAATATCCATAATAATCTGCAGTTATACCGATTAATCCATTAATACCTGTTGAATTATACAAAATCCACCCTGAAGAATCAGCAACATACACATTACCGTTGTAACTTATCCCATAAGTATAATCGGGAGAATCGTAGCCAGGATAATATGCGCAAGTAGATATTATAT
>JAVRLI010000169.1:0-2391 GCA_031961525.1 Thermoplasmatota archaeon
AAGAATTCTATTAACTATCAATTTTTCAGGTCTGTGAACAAGCTTTACCCTTTCAACAAGATCCTGGAAGCTTTTGAATGGACCCTTTTCCCTCTCCTCTATTATTGACCACATGGTCTTTTTTCCAAGGCCTGGTAATAATTCAAGCATGTGAAACCTTGTTGTTATAGGTGATGCCTTGTTGAAAAATTCAACAAACCTCTGTTCATTCTTCTTAACTATTTCCTCAAGAATATATGGCAATTCACTCTGTGCAGCATTTGTAAGTTCATCGTATGTGATCCTTCTTTTAACATGTTCAATCTTTACCCTTTTATCAAGATCCTTACCTATGTATACCCTCTCACCTATTGTCAATGTTACATTTATTTTTGGTATGAGTTCGAAAAGTTTGAATTCTGTTTCACCTACTGCAAGGGCAAGTGGTGTCCTTTTAAAACTCTTTTCATCCGCTCTACCCTGGGGTAGATAATCAAGTATGTAGGCAAAATCCTCCATTTCCCCCTCACTCCTCTTTTACCTTGCTTAAAATTTCAAGTATTTTCTGTATATCCTCGGGGGTTGGAACAATCTTGTCCTTCAAAAATATGGCCCTTACCTCATCTGGTGTTCTTGGCATTATATCGAGTAACTTTACAGCATATTTTTCGTTAACTATTTCAACCTTCATGAGCTTTTTTTTCAATGATTCAACCTTTGATGGATCAACCTTTGAAAAATCCTCTCCATACTTTAGTGCATTTTTCTGTATTGAATTCAACTCCCTTTCCCTGGAGATTTTCTGGAGATATTCTTTAACTTCAGCTATTGTGAGGTATTTCTTTATCATTTTATCCCTCAGATCCTTTTAAGGTGAACAGGAGATGCAATTATCACCTTATGAACGGATCCTTCGGTAACATCAACAAGGTATGCATCACCCTGCATACCAAGAACCTTGCCTATCCTGCCCTGGAACCTGTGATGGGGCATACCCTTATGCTGCGAAGGATCAATGTCTATAACCACTCTTTCACCTACTTCAAACTCCTGAAGGAACCTTGTAATTGGGGGCATACCCTTCTCTCTAACTCTCTTTTTTAACTTTCTACCCGATCTGGCCCTTGGGCCATGCGACATCTCGGCCATTTTCAATCCTCCGTTTCTATCTCAACCACATCAAGACTTTCTATTTTAATCTTACCACCAAACATTTCTGCAAGGTTTGGCCTTGTTCTTCCCTGATCGCCATGTACGAACTCCTTAACGTAGAGTCCTGGATCTGTAACTATTTCAACTGTTACTTCCCTTTCCTTAATTTCAAGGATCTTTATACTGTGTATTTTTCTTTCCCTTACCTTGTCCGCTCTTCTTTTTATCACCCTTAATGGTGTTCTCTGATAAATAACTTTTCCCTGAAACTGGGATAAAATCTCTGAAACTTTTTCAGGATCGATGTTTTCCTCAAAAGATATTTTTAAAATATACTTTTTTCTGCTTCTCCTTTCCTTTAAATTTGAAACATCCTTCCTTGATACATATTTTAATAATCTTACTTCTATTTTATCATGGAATGTTTCATTTATTTCATTTTCAATTGTTTTTAGATCCACATTCCTTTTTATTGGATGATCAATTTCAATTATGAAAGGCCTTCCATTCCCAAGCATTCTAACATCCACATCCTCCCTTCCCTCACCATGTAAAACATAACTTTGACCGAGAAAATGTTTTTTACATATTTCTCCTACCATTTCCTCAACACTCATTTCACCTTCTCCCTTTATCCATTTTGTTTGCGGAATACCTCTTACAAGCTTTCTGTACCTTCCATAGATGAAAATTGGCTTTACCATTAATTCAACATATTCATATGTTACATCAATAATTGCTGTAATATCTGGATCGTTGAATGAAACATCCTTATCTATTCTTTCAGAAACAATTTTTCCAATTTCCCTGTCAATTTCGTTTGTTATTTTCTCTCCCCTTCCACCATACTTTTCCCTCAATTTTTCATCCTTTTCCATTGTTTCAAAATCTACCCTTGAACCTATTAAAAAAGTCTGGAATTCATAATTTTTCAGTTCATCAATAATCAATTGTGCATATTTTTCAACATTATCGAAAATGTTTCCACATACCATGCATTTTTCGGGATAGAGGGATTCAATATTCAAATCATGTTCCATGGCATAAATAACCCTTATTGCCCTTCCCCTATCCCTATTTGATAGACCATGACCTTCAAGGGCATAGATCCTGCCAAGACAGTGATCGCAAAGATCCCTTATTTCATCTATTTCCGTTCTGACCATAATGGATGAAAAATAAGCTCTGGAAATTAATCTTTTCTTTTTTACTGAATAATTTTTGTGAATCGCTGTATTAGTTTAATTAACTAATTGAATA
>JAVRLI010000170.1:0-2263 GCA_031961525.1 Thermoplasmatota archaeon
AAGCTCTCGACCCGGGTTCAAATCCCGGCACCTGCACTCAGTACATAAATGGAAATCTGTAATCTTTTGGCGTGTTAAAGTTTTCTTTTATTGCCCTTGGTGTTACCCATCTGATAATGTTCCATTTACTTCCTGCCTTGTGGTTTGTACACGAAGCCCTTGAACCACCGAATGGTTGCTGGTTGACAACAGCCCCTGTTGGTATGTCATTGATGTAAAAATTGCCCGCAGCATCCCTTAATTTTTTCATGTGTCAAAATACAATCGCCCTTTTCTTCAGTTATGTATTCCTTTCCATTTATTATCAGGGGTATTTCAATTTTTGATTTCTTTATATTTTCCATCTTCTTCAGTACATATTCCATTTCCTTTGATCCGGTGAAAAATCCAGTATGGTTTCATTCTGCGGTTTTGGTATTAAATATTTCAATACTTTAATTTTTCTTCATTGAAATTTTTTATATCTTTATTTAAAATTTTCTGGTAAAATTTAAATATTATTACACATTTGAGTATTAAGGTGATGAATATGTTTGGATGGTATGGAAGAGGATTCGGTAGAGGATGGGGAGCGACACTCGGTTACTGTCCATGGACTGGTTTGCCCAGGGGATGGAGATGGTGGGGTTACTGGCCAGGTTATTCAGCATATCCCTACACAAACTGGCCAAGCTATTGGACCAATCCTTACACACCATATACAGTGCAAAACTATCCGGGTTACACATGGCCCTACGGTAACATAGATGAGAAAACAGCACTTGAAAATGAATACAGGTATCTTCAGGAAAGGCTAGAGGATGTGAAAAGGAGACTGGATGAATTAAAGAAATAAATTTCGTTTAACCTAAAATTTAATAACTTTTTTTGATTACACCCTTTTGTGATATTTATGAGAATATGTGTTGCCTCATCAGGGAATGGTGGTCTTACAGATATGGTTAGTCCTGTTTTTGGTAGATGTCCCTCATTCACGATAGTTGATGTTGAGAATGGTGAAATAAAGAATGTAAGGGTCATACCAAACCAGGGAGCCTTTGCTGGAAGCGGTGCTGGTATTCAGGCTGCCCAGATTGTTGTTAATGAAGGATGCAATGTTGTTATAGCAGGAAGTATAGGACCTAATTCATACCAGGTTCTTTCTATGGGAAGGGTGGATATGAGGGAATCACCGCCCATTACAATCAAGGATGCAATAAATGCATACCTTGAAGGTAAATTACCACCATCCATAGGTCAGGGTAGGGGAATGGGTGGAGGAATGGGCAGGGGAATGGGAAGGAGAGGGTACGGAAGGGGTGGACCAGGTAACTGGTGATTGAATGAAGTTTGCTGTCACCGGTGGCAAGGGTGGAACAGGTAAAAGTACGGTAGCAATAAACCTTGCCTGGTTATTATCCAAGAAAAATAAAGTTGTTCTTGTTGATGCCGATGTGGAATGCCCCAACGATCATATTCTATTATCTTTGGAATTAAAAAATAAAAAGACAGCTTACATATTCAGGCCCAAGTTTAACTATAAAACATGCATAAAATGCGGTCTTTGCAGGGATAACTGTTCAGAACATGCTATTGTTATGTTCAAGGAAGGTTATCCATTTTTAATGCCCACACTCTGCAGCGGATGCAAAACCTGCCAGCTTGTCTGTCCTGTGAATGCGATTGAAAGTGATAGGAAAATAATCGGACATACATTTGTTACCCAGTTAAACGAAAATTTGACACTTGTTACAGGAATGCTCAAGGAAGGTGAGGAAAGATCCTATCCGCTTGTTCTAGAAACAAAAAGAAGGGCTGAGGAGATAGATGCGGACATAAAAATATATGATACATCAGCTGGAACAGGTAACCATGTTGCTGCTGCAATAGATGGTACAGATTTTGCCATAGTTGTTACTGAACCAACACCCCTTGGAATACATGATCTAAGAATGATAATGAATTTGCTCAACAAGCAGAAAAAGAAAGGTTATGTTGTTGTTAACAGGTATGATCTTGTTGAAAATTTTGATGAAAATGGTCTTGATATAATTGGAAGGATACCCCTGAGCGATGAACTTTTAAAAAGCTATATTTCGGGCAAGCCTGTTGTTGAAACTTTTCCTGAGAGCGATGCATCAAAGGAATTCAATAGAATACATAATAAGGTGATGGAAATATGGCAGAAATTGTAGTTGCAAGCGGTAAGGGTGGTGTTGGAAAAAGCACACTTTCATCATCACTTTCACTGATATTTAAAGATCATGGCGTGGGAATTGTTGAT
>JAVRLI010000171.1:0-2207 GCA_031961525.1 Thermoplasmatota archaeon
AGGAATTGAAAGTAAAAATAAATAATGCAAAAAATTAACTAACATCTTTTACAATTTTAATTAAAAAGTACATGCATTCATCCTGTACCACCTAACTCCCTGATTTTTAATTTTATTAGCCTATTCAATTCAATGGAGAATTCCAATGGAATCTCTGCCATAACTTCATCCAGAAAGCCAAGAATGATCATTGATCTTGCCTCATCCTCATTCAACCCTCTTGACATAATATAGAAAAGTTGTTCCTCTCCAATTTTTCCTACTGATGCTTCATGAGCAACACTTGCCGTTTCTTCATATATTTCGTTATGAGGATAAGTATAATTTTTAGATTCTTCATCAAGTATAAGTGCATCACACTGCACATGGGATTTTGCATTATAGGCACCTTTATGTATTCTAACAAGACCTCTGTATACTGAAACACCGCCCTGCATACTTATACTTTTAGAGACAATTTTAGAGCTTGTGTTCGGTGCAAGATGCACAACTTTAGCACCTGAATCCTTCCAGGTGTTACCCTGTGCAAAAACAATGCTGAGATGGGATGCTGCTGCGTTTTCTCTCACAAGATAACTGGATGGATAGAGCATGGTAAACTTTGAACCCAGACTACCACCAACCCATTCAACTTTTCCATTCTTTTCTACCTTTGCCCTTTTTGTACTTAAATCATAAATATCTTTACTCCAATTTTGTACAGTAGTATACTTTACTTTTGCATTTTCTTTCACATATATTTCAACTGCACCATCATGTAAAGAATATACATTGTAAATGGGAGCTGTACAGCCTTCAATATAGCTGATAGAACTGCCCTTTTCAGCAATTATTAATGTATGTTCAAACTGTCCTTCCTGCTGATAATTCATTCTGAAATATGTCATGATGGGAAGATTTACTTGAACATTTTCCGGTACATAAACAAAGGATCCACCGCTCCATACAGCTCCATGCAATGCTGCAAACTTATTATCACCCGGGGGAACAAGTTTCATGAAATATTCCTTGAAAATGTCAGGGTACTTTTTCAAAGCTGTATCCGTATCCAAAAAAATCACACCCTTTTCTTCATACATCTTTTTTATGTTGTTATAAACAACTTCGGAATCAAGCTGTGCAATAGCACCACTCAAATATTTTCTTTCCATTTCAGGAACACCCAGTTTATCATAAGTCTCTCTAATTTCCTGGGGCAGGTCTTCCCATCTATTTGCTTTTATTTCATCAGGCAAAACATAATATCTAATTTCATTAAGATCAATATCAATCTCTGGCACCCATTTTGGCATTGACATTGAATTGAAGATTTCCAGCGATCTTAACCTGAATCTTTTCATCCATTCAGGTTCTTTTTTTATTTCAGATATCTCTTCCACTACTTCTTTACTCAAACCCTTTCCAAAAACATGAGGATACCGTGCCTTTGTGAAAAAAGAAATTTCATTATCCTTTATATTTAAACTATTATTCATCCTATGTTTCCTCCATTCTTTACTTTTAAATTTACAATCTTAATAAGAACTTTTTTGGCAATTTTTGTGGATAGTTCAATTTTTTCAAATAGAGAGATCATTGCTTTAATTATATCTAGAATTTCAATTATAAACTTTTTCCTTATTACCTCTGTTGTAGTGTTCCTAAATCATTGACTCCTTTCTACAGAGGTGATTAAATAATAAAAATTAAATATGATTATGTGATTACGGATTTGTATGGAACCAAAAGAGTGGAATGGAATTAAAAGATCAAAATATCAGAGGTTTCCAACAATTAATTACAAACCAAATGCAAACTCTGTTTTTCGACATCTTAATATAACAATGAACTATAGGAAACCATTAAATAAACAATTTGCTGAGGAAATTTCGATAGAAGAGCCAAGGACATTATTTTATGGATTTAGATAATTTTTACCGAGAACTATGTTAGAAGATATTAAATGTAAATGTGAAATTGTCAAAAATTTCTCCCCTGCCTGGTTTGCCAGTGTAATGGGAACAGGTATCCTGGCTGTAACGAGCCTTTATTATTCCCAGTATTTGCCGGTTCTAAAGGATTTATCTTACATTTTATTCTATTTTAATGTGGTTTTGTTTTTCATTCTGTTAATACCCTGGGTATTAAGATGGGTAATTTTTAGAGAACATGCATTGGCTGATCTTAAGCATCCTATTAATTCAAATTTCTATCCAACAATTGCGGTT
>JAVRLI010000172.1:0-2175 GCA_031961525.1 Thermoplasmatota archaeon
TTTGTTGGAAAGAAAAAGGTTGTTATAGGTTTGAGCGGTGGTATTGATAGTTCCCTTTCAGCATATCTTAGTGTTAGGGCACTTGGTAAGGAAAATGTTCTTGGTGTTCATTTACCTGAAAAAAATTCAAACAAAAGGGATCTTGAGGATGCAAGGGATGTTGCAAACTGGCTTGGTATTGATTTCAGGGTTATTGAGATTGATGATTTTATAAGGCCATTCGATAGAATTGGTATAAAAGATAGAACTGCACTGGGTAACATAAAGGTAAGGATTAGAATGGCAATTTTATATTCGATTGCAAATGAAGAGAAAAGGCTTGTTGTCGCATCAAGCAATAAATCTGAACTCTTAACAGGTTATTTCACAAAGTATGGTGATGGTGCGGGTGATCTACATCCAATCGGTGATCTTTACAAAACACAGGTGAGGTTACTTTCAAAAAAGGTGGGAATGCCTGAAAAGATAATAAATAAAGTTCCAACAGCTGGTTTATGGGAAGGGCAGACTGATGAGGATGAACTTGGAATAAAATATGATCTGCTTGACAAAATTCTTTATGGTATTGAACAGTTCATGAACGATGATGAGATCGCTGAAGAGTTGAAAATAGATGTGAGAATAGTGAAAAGTGTAAGGGAAAGGGTTGAAAACACAAGGCATAAAAGGGTAATGGTTTATATTCCGAAGATAGGATTGAGGACGGTTGGGATTGATTTCAGGGAGTGAAATTTAGGATCATCTTTGCATCCACAACAACAGTATCATTCTCTCTGACAAAGACAGGATTGAGGTCAAGCTGTTCCACAACATCCATGTTTTTCACTGCAAAATCTGAAACTTTTAAAAGTAATGAGACAAGTTCATCCTTATTTGGTTTCATGTTTCTGAATCCATTGAAAACCCTTGATGCCTTGAGATCATCAATCATGCTCAATGCATCATATTTATCTATTGGGACAAGCCTGAATGTAACATCCCTGTAAAGTTCGGTGAATATTCCACCCATTCCAAGCATGATGGTCATACCGAAGTTTTTATCATTTATCAGACCAATTATCATTTCCAGTCCGGGTTCTTCCATTGTTTCAATAAGGAACCTTGATTTTGGAAATTTTCTTTTCATATCCTTTAACTTTTCTTTCAGCTCCTCATCATTTTTAATGTTCAGTATTACTCCTCCAACATCAGTCTTATGCAAAATATTCGGATCAGATACCTTGAGAACAACGGGATATTTAATTCTAAGATCTTCTCTGTATTCATCAATAACAATTCCTTCCGGTACCTTTATTCCATAATTCTTCAGAATTTCCTTTACTTCACTTTCCTCAAGGTTCCTTCTTCCTATTTTTTTAATGTATTCCTTAAGATCCATATTAACCAACCCTCTCAATATATTTACCATAATCGTAAAGGACCCTAATAGCCTTTACAGTCCTTTCCATGGATGGATATGCCGGTATTTTTCTTTTTTCTGCCTCTATGAGCATTTCTTTACCAAACTTTGATCCAAGTATACCAACAACCATTGGCTTTCCATTTTTTGTGTATTTTTCAAGTACATCCATTAATGATTCATCAACCTTTGCAGTCTGGAAAAGTGCATAAACTATAAGGCCATCCACATTTTCCTCTCTGTTCAATATTTCTATCACCCTTTCATACTGTTCTGTTGATCCCTCCGCTGTAAGATCTATGGGATTTTCAGCTGAACCGAAGGGAACAATAACCTTCCTTATTTCATTTTTTGTGGATTCACTCAACTTTGCAAGTTCAAGATTTACACCATTTTCCTTTGCAACAATGTAATCAGATGTGATAACACCCAAACCTCCTGCTGTTGTAACAATTGCAATTCTTTTTCCTTTCAAAGGCTTTCCATATGCAAGTGCCTTACCATAATCAAAAATTTCAGTTTCGCTGTAAGCTCTTATTATTCCAGCCTGCCTGAACATACCATCAACAATGGAATCGTTTGAGGCCATTGCACCTGTATGTGACTTTGCTGCCTTTATACCAGCATCCGTCCTTCCAGCCTTCAAAGCAACAACAGGTTTATTTTTTGTTACCTTTTTTGCCACATTGAAGAATTTTCTTCCATTCTTTATGGTTTCTAAATAAAGAACAATGCTTTTTGTTTCCTCATGGTTAAGGAACATTTCCATGAGTTCC
>JAVRLI010000173.1:0-2174 GCA_031961525.1 Thermoplasmatota archaeon
ATAGTAGTTGAAAATCTTGTAAAAATATATTCCAATGGTGTGGTTGCAAATGATCACATTAATTTGAAAATTAGAGAGGGGGAAATAGTTGGTATTATAGGACCAAATGGTGCCGGTAAAACAACACTTATAAAACAATTGACAGGCGAATTAATACCAACGGAAGGGAAAATAAATATTATGAATTTAGATGTTATAAAAGATCCTTCAAAAATTAAACCTTACATCGGTGTTTGCCCGCAGGAAGGTGGTTTGATAGGCCATTTAACTGTTAAAGAGCATCTGTATTATTTTGCTATTTTAAAGGGTCTTTCAAAAAATGATGCAATAAAAAACACAGAAAAAATTTTGAATACACTTGATTTAAAATCGCATGAAAAAAAGACAATAGGTCAACTTTCAGGTGGATTGAAGAGAAGGGTTTTTGTGGGGATAGCATTGATAAATGAACCTTCAATCATATTTCTGGATGAACCCACAACAGGTCTTGATCCTGTATCGAGGATTGATTTCTGGAAATTTATTGAAAGAATCAGGGAAGAAAAACCTGAAACAACAATTATTATAACAACACACTATCTGGAAGAACTTGATAGGGTTTCCAATAGATTAATTTTTATTAACAATGGTAAGGTTGTTTTGGATGGGAATGTTACGGATGTAAGGTCATTGATACTTGGTTACGATATAAAAATAACTTTTCCGGAAGGATTTAAAGATGCTATAACAAAAGAACTTTCAATGAATGGTTTAGACTTTAAAATCAATGAATCTTTTGGCAGAATAAATTTACTTTTATCAAAAAAGGATATTTCAAAAGCAATGGAAATTATCATAAAACATACATCTGATATTGTTGTAGAATCACCAACACTCGATGAGGTTTTTCTCGGAGTGATGAAAAATGAATAAAACATTGAACGATATTATTATAATATCAAAAATAAATCTTCTGAGTTTAAGGGAATCACTTGTTCCTTTCACTGTTGTTTCTCTGATTATACCTCTGGGAATGACATATTTGATTTCACTCTCCTCACCAAACTGGGATTTAAACACAAAAATAAATTATTTAACCGGTATGCTTGTTCTATCTTCATCATTAACAGTTCTGAACGGTGTTGGTCAATATATTGCCCAGGACAGATTAAAGGGTATAATATCCTGGTATAGAACTTCACCTGTGAATCCAATTTCTTATATTCTTGGAATAACAACAACATACATTATATCAATAATTGTTGAATCTTTAATTCTTATACCAATAGCAAGTGTTTTATGGAACATAAAATTAAATTTTCTTTTCATAGGATTTATTATTCTTATAGTTGTTATACTTGGATTTTCATTGATTGGAATTGGAGCAATCATAGGTACGCGTTCTAAAAATATTCAATCCGCCAGTTCCCTAACAAATTTAATTTCGTTCATAATTGCATTTGTTACACCAGCTTACTATTCCATAAGCATTATACCTGAAAAATTACAGATTTTACTGTATGTGTTGCCAACAACAGAAGCATCATTGATCATAAAAGATCTTTATGCTTATGGTGGAATAGATCTCTTGTATTTTATTATTCTTTTAATTATAACCATACCCTATTTGTTTATAGGATTCATAGGCATCAAATGGAGGGAAAAATAATATTTTGAATAACTTATCTACATCTCTATTCTTTTCTTATCTTAATAGTTAAGCATTACAAAACGAATTAACCATTTGTGTATGAGCAGTGATTCAAATTTTATATTTTTTAAAAATTCTGGAAAGATTAATGAAAACAGAAAAATCAAAATGGATAGTATTAATATCTCAATTTCCTAAAAACATATTAATGTTGTGATGAACTTGTAAAATATTCCTCTGAGGGACGGATATAAAGGATCACTTTTCAGTTGGTATAACTCCTACATGAAAACGGGCCCGCCGGGATTTGAACCCGGGTCTAGGGATCCGAAGTCCCCAAGGATAGTCCAACTACCCCACGGGCCCTTAAAGATTATAAAATTGTGAATAAATAAACTTATGCAGGAAAACATTTATACACATCCTTTAATGATGTATCTTAAAATGTCTGTGTTGATTATTGCGGAAAAATATAGCGTTGCTGAAAGAATTTCGTACATTCTTTCGGATGGAAAGGCAAAGAGGGAAAAGAAGAAAAATGTAC
>JAVRLI010000174.1:0-2305 GCA_031961525.1 Thermoplasmatota archaeon
ATTTTTGTATGCTGGTGTATCACCATAATCAAGGTAACCCGAACCAACCTGTGACATGGTTTTAACGAATTCCACATATTCCTTTGTGTGAAAAATGTAAAGAATATTTTCTCCAAAATCCCTTGGTTTTATGGGCTTTGCAAGATTCTCATCCAAAATCATTTTTGCTGCCCTTTGGGCTTTTTCAGAAGAGAAAGGGTGATTTTTGAACGAATATGAGAATGTTTTTTTATCGTAAACTACTTCAATCATTCAATTGATCCCAATTCAATTTCAATCTTAAACCTTTTCCCCTTCCTTATTATTTCAAGTTCAACAATCTTCCCTGGTCCTTCACTTTCAAGTATGTATTTAAGGTGATCAATTCCATCAAGTTTTTTATCATTAACACTGCTTATTATATCACCCCTTCTCAATCCAGCATGGTATGCTGGGGAATTTATTGAAACATCAGTTATTAGGACACCATTCTTTACGGGAAGGGAATAATAGTTTGATATGGAGTCATTTATTGTTATACCATAAATACCAAGGTATGGCTTAACGATCTTTCCATAATTCTTTAATGAATCCAGAAGTTTTTTTACATTGTTGATTGGAATTGCGAAACCTATTCCCTGTGCAAATGGTATCATGGCTGATGTTATACCAATTACCTCACCCTTCATGTTAACAAGAGGTCCTCCACTGTTACCAGGATTTATTGCTGCATCAGTCTGTATCAAATCCTCAAAAACACCAATTTCAGATTTTATAGATCTTTTAATGGCACTTACAATTCCCATGGTAACCGTTGGTGATCCAAGAATGCCAAGTGGATTGCCAATTGCAAGAACAATCTGCCCTACCTTAATTTTATCTGAATCCCCCAGAGTCAAGGGTTGGGTATTAAGATCTTCAACATATATGAATGCTATATCAAGTGTTGGATCTGAATCAATAAACCTGCCTGTAATGTTCCTTCCATCGCTTGTTGTTACATTAACGTAATCTGAATTCAATATAACATGGTTGTTTGTTACAATTATATCGTTGGAAACGATAAATCCAGAACCTGATCCCTTCATTTCCTCCATGTTATAGTATCTGTCAAGAATGATCTTTTCAACGTTAATGTTAACAACACCGCCAATAACCTTTTCAACAACCTCTTCAGTTTCCATTAATGTGAATATGGAAACCTCTAATAAATCTTTTTTTATTATCCTGAATGGAATGAACATTGATGAGGAGATAAAAAGGATAGAGGAAGAGATAAGAAAAACGCAATATAACAAGGCTACCGAACACCATATTGGTAGATTAAAGGCAAAACTTGCAAGGCTTAAGGAGTTGAAGGAAAGTTCAAAAAAGGGTCCGGGAAAAGTGCAGGGAATTAAAAAATCCGGAAATGCAATGGTTTCAATAGTTGGTTATCCAAGCGTTGGAAAAAGTACTTTATTTACAAAGTTAACAAACAAGGAAAGCGAAATAGGTGATTACAATTTTACAACAATAAACATAATACCTGGTATGATGGAACATAAAAATGCAAAAATACAGATCCTGGATATGCCAGGTTTAATTGAGGGTGCGCAGGAGGGTAGGGGAAGGGGAAAGGAGATATTGAGCGTAATAAGGATATCGGATTTGATTCTCATGGTTACGGATGTAAATAAACCAGATCCATATTCAATAATAAAAATACTTGAAGATTCTGGCATAAGATTAAACAGAAAAAAACCGAACATAAGTTTGATTAAAAAGGACAGGGGAGGTTTGAACATTCAATATACAGTTCCTCAGGATCTTGATGATGAATTGATAAGGGAAATAATCAGGGAATTCAGGATTGTTAATGCTGATGTAATAATAAGGGACAGGATTGATATGAACGATCTTATAGATTTTCTATCCGGAAACAGGTCATATGTGAAGGGAATATTTGTTTTAAACAAGATTGATGAGGATCCTTATTTTGTTGAATCTGAAACATTCAGGGAATTGAATGAAAAATACAATTTTATAGTTATTTCAGCAAAATTCGATGAAAATATTGAGTTACTTAAAGAAAAAATTTATGAAAAACTTGATCTGATAACAATAAAGTTAAAACCACCTGATAAGAATGAGGAAAATATGGTAATAAGGAAGGATTCAACTGTGGAAATGGTATGCAGGGCGATTCATAAGGATTTTGTAAAGAATTTCAAATACGCACTTGTATGGGGGCCAAGTGCAAAGTATCCGGGACAGAGGGTGGGTTTGGATCATGTTTTGATGGATGGTGATAAAATAACAATATTTTTAAGAAAATAAAAAATTA
>JAVRLI010000175.1:0-2288 GCA_031961525.1 Thermoplasmatota archaeon
ATTAAAATCTTTTTTATCGATCTTATGTATTAAAATCTGAGATATTAAATATGAAATTAAAACATACAATCCAAAGCAAATAAGTATAAAACCAAAAATTTTTGAATATAGAAAAAAAAATTATTATTGAAATTAGAATTATTATTACTGTCATTATGCTTAAAATTGGAAGACCGTAATATCCATAATTAACTTTTTTTGATTTCATAACCCTCCTGTATTTTTCACTAAACCAATTCTATTGTAGTATCCCATATTTTTTGAATATATAAAGACTTAACTTTTTATTTTTCATTTTTCTTATCCTTCACAAATGCATAAAACATTCCCAATTTGCATTCTTCAGGCATTCTGCACCTGAATATCTTTCATGTGTTTTCAAATAATACTTGTTATCAAGACTTTGATGATATCTCCTTGTATTATATCATTTTACAAACTCTTCAAATGTTTTGAAATCATTTCCATGGTTATCAAATCAAACAATTTTTAAAATTTTCCATTTGTCTGTGGATGATTCACCCTTGATCCAATATGATTTATGTTATTCTATTTTAGAAAATCCTCAAATTTATTCTCTCCTTCATCATCTCTTTTGTTAACATAAAACTGCGATCCACATCATTAACCATTTCTATCATTCCTATTTTTTACATCTTTTATGATATAGCTGATCTTGCGTTTATTCAGTTTTGCTAATCATATTTTTGTATGTTTTTTATGTTCAATGATTTCTTCTCACTTCATCTAATTAGATCCATGAAAAATTTTTTAAAGTTATTCTTTTAACAATGGGCAATGATAAAACTTCAAAAGGGATCCGCAACAAATTCAACAGTTCCGAAAGGATGCAAATACTGCGCATTGGGAGGAAAGCTTGTTTTATTAGTAACGGGTTTATGTTCATTAAACTGCTTCTATTGCCCATTGAGTGAAGAAAAGAAGAACAGGGATGTGATATACGCTGATGAAATGCCAGTGAAAAGTGATGATGATATAATTTATGAAGCAAAAATGATAGATGCCCTTGGTACAGGAATAACAGGTGGTGATCCTATAATAAAAATTGATAGAACAGTTCATTACATAGAACTATTGAAAAACAATTTTGGTGAAAAGCATCATATTCATCTATACACGGCAACAGGGAATAAAAATGCGTACAGGATATTGAAAGATGCAGGGCTTGATGAAATCAGGATACATGTACCTGAAGAATACTGGGACAGGATGCCTGGATCAATATACGAAAAAAGGCTAAATGATGCGATTGAATCGGGTCTGCATGTTGGAATTGAAATACCTGTTCTTCCAAGGAAGGAAAATGAAATACTGAAATTGATAAAATTCGCTGATGATATGAATATTGAGTTTATAAATCTCAACGAACTTGAATTTTCTGAAACAAACTGGATGAATTTAAGGCTGAGGAATTATAGAGTAAAGTCAGATATTTCAAGTGCTGTATGGGGTAGTGAAACAACAGCATACAGGATAATAGAAAGATCTGATACAGGAATGATTGTTCATTATTGTTCATCAAGGTTCAAGGATGGTGTGCAGATGAAAAATAGATTGAAGAGAAGGGCAAAGAATGTTGCAAAACCCTATGAAATAATTACATCCGAAGGCACGCTTTTGAGGGGGGAGATTGTAACAGAGAACGTTGACGATCTCTTTAATTTACTAATAAAAGAGAAGGGAATAGATAAAGAGCTCGTCGAAATAAAAAATGATAGGATATACATAGCTCCATGGATCATTGAGGATCTTGATGGTATTGATGGAAAATTGTACATTGTTGAGGAATATCCAACCTGGGATAGGCTTGAAGTAGAGAGAACAGAAATAAAAAACAAATCATTTAAATAGTAAAAAGATATATCTATTTGGATGAGTAGTAAGAAAAATTTCCTCAAATATATGGTTCTTTACGTACTTTCCCAGGGTGACATGAAGGCATATCAGATAAAGAAAAGTATAAGGAAAATCACACTTGATACATATGAGCCTAGCACAGGTGCCCTTTATCCAGCAATAAGATGGCTTATAAACAACGGTTATGTTGTAAAAAAGGATGGAAATTACAGCATAACAGATCAGGGTAAAAATTTTCTGAAGGAACAGATGATGAAAGTAAAAAATAGAATTGAAAGGGAAGCAAAAAAATTCAGAAATTTAAGTGAAATACTTAAGGAATTGCATGAAGTTGTAAAAATAATCAATTCCTTTGATGAGGATTTCCTTGAAAAAAGAAAGGATGAAATTAAAAGTATAATTGAAGAGGC
>JAVRLI010000176.1:0-2195 GCA_031961525.1 Thermoplasmatota archaeon
GCCCTGGATCCATAATGAACAAAATGAAAATCGTTTGCAAGACCGTTTTTTGCGGAGTACATTGCCATCGGGGACATAATTATCCTGTTCCTTGATTTTATTGATCCAATCTTAATTTCCTCCAAAAGTTTCATAATTTCTCCATAACTTTTTTATTATTTCAATTATTCGTTTTTTTGTTAATAAATAAAATTTTATTATAACGAGAATTGAATCGTTTTAAATTTAAAACAAATAAAAATTAATAAAAATCGTTTTTTATATTATATGAACAATCCATGAACCCATTCCATTGAGTATGTACTGTATGGAAAATGCTGCAACAAGAAGACCAAGGATTCTTGTGAATGCCCTTGATCCCTTCAAACCCAGTATTTTATAGATTATTGGTGCAAAATAAAAGAATATGTAAACGATAGCAAAGACGATTGCAACCGATAGTATGATAAGATACCAGGGATATGTGCCCATCAATATTATAACAAGTGAAATTGCACCCGGTCCTGCAAGCATTGGTGTTGCGAGGGGAACAACACCAACATCACCTATTTCCGTAATTGATTCCTCACCCTTTTTTGCCACCCTTGGCTTATCCCCTTCCCTCACCATTTCAATTCCAACGAAAAGCATCAACAATCCACCTGCAATTTCAAGAGCCTCAATTGATATGCCAAAAAGATCCAGAATATATATGCCTGCAAAGGAGAAGAAAAGAAGAATGAGAAAACCGTAAATTATAGCCTCATTCCTTGTTTTTCTAACATTTTCTTCGGGCATACCTGCCGTTAATGAAACATAGAGTGCAAGGGATGCAAATGGGTCTATTATAACGAATGCTGGAACGAATACGTTTAGGAATTCGTTGAAATCGAACATGATGGATCCCATATATAATAAAATATTTAACCATTGTTGATTATTTCAAAAAATTTTTTCATTTGGATTTTCTTAGCAATAAATATGGTATTAAGGATTGAAAGTGATAATGATTTTGTTAATATTG
Source organism: Thermoplasmatota archaeon (assembly GCA_031961525.1). Classification (GTDB taxonomy): domain Archaea; phylum Thermoplasmatota; class Thermoplasmata; order Thermoplasmatales; family ARK-15; genus JAVRLH01. The sequence goes on from JAVRLI010000176.1 coordinate 1,004, forward strand.
ATATTCCAGGTGTTCAGGTCGGAGGATATACAGATATAGAATTGCATTCAGGTATGACCTTCTTTTTGTTCGATAGACCAAACACATCAGGAATATTTGTTTCAGGCGGATCACCAGCAACGCATGAAACGGATGGATTGAGGTCAACGCACAGGATGGATTATTCCGTTGATGCAATAATTTTTACGGGAAGAAGTGCCTATGGGTTCAACACAGTACCATTTTTGATGGAATGGCTCAAGAAAAATAAGAGAGGTGTTGTTTTGAGAAACACGGTTGTTCCCATAGTGAGTGGTGCTGCAATATTTGATTTTATTGACAATGATTTCATTCCAGGACAAGAATGGGTTGAAAAAAGCATAAAAAACATTGGAAATAGAATACCGATAGGGCCATTTTGGGCAGGGACTGGTGCCACTGTTGGAAAATATGATCCTAAAAGGGAAAGAAAAATTTCAGGACAGGGTTATGTTGAAATTAAAAAAAATGATATTTATGTGGGTGTTTTTGTTGTTCTGAACAGTATTGGCGATATTTTTGATTTTGATGGAAAAAACATTTCACATCCTGATGGAAAAAATTTGGAGGAAACGATTAAAACATTTCCATTTCATTTATTTTCAGATTCTGATAGAAAATTCAACACAACAATAGGTGCTGTTATAACAAACGCTGAATTGAAAAACATTGATGCTCAATACGTGGCATATCAGGCAAACCTAGGTTTTGCATCAAGGATTTTACCATACAGCACGGGTTATGATGGTGATACCGTTTTCTGCGTATCAATGAATAAAGTAAAGGAAAATGTTGAGGTTGTTGCAAACATGGCAAGGGTCGCAGCGGAACTTGCAGTTTTATCTATTTTTAAAAAATAATTATTGAATGAAATCCCTGTACTTACCAATGTTTGTTGAATCGAGCAAGTAAACATCCATGTTCTCAAGATTCACGAATCCATTTTTGAATAATGGTCCTATAGGATAGTTCCTTATAACCATGCCAACAAGTGGATTGAATGCTGGCATGACTATAATGTTTCCTTGAAAATTATATTTTTCTTTAAACTTCTTTGTTGCCCTTCCATAGAGCCATACTGCATGGAAATTCTTTGGATTTTTATCATGCTTTATTTTTATTTCAGGATGCATGTGACCCATGACAAGATACCTTGCCCTTCCTACTGATGTTT
>JAVRLI010000177.1:0-2267 GCA_031961525.1 Thermoplasmatota archaeon
CAATTGCATAATTCACAAGATCCATCAAACCTTTATGTTCAAGTGGAACCTTATGGTATGATATAACATAGGGGAACTGAGCTTTGTCAATTGCACATGGTGATATCATGTAATGGGCACCTGTTTTCCAGGCAAAATATACGGCCGGCCAGCCTGCCCAGGCTCTGAATTCATTCCATGATTTTTCATCCGCAAGGAGACCACCACCTGCACCACAGCAAAATGTCTCCTCCTTCACAAACTTTGTTTCAACAAATTCTCTCACAACTTTTTTCATAATGTTCCTTGGTTCATTAACAAGGTTCCCTCCCCTAGCTAAATTGCATGGATCATGGTAGGTATATACATCATCGTTTTTGTTTCTGTCAACCTTTATTTCATTTCTTTCTATTGCTTTGTTTGTGAATTGAGCTGTATGCATAAGCTCTATTCCATATTTCGCCAGTTCATACCTTACATAGTTATTTGCAGACCTCCACCCATGACCACATTCTCCCCATAGTACAGCTTTAACACCAAGCCTTTTCGCCTCCTCCACAACCATGTTACCAAAATCCCTGAGATACTTTTCTGATGCAAAAAGTCCAAAATTTGCGGCTTCAGTTGCTTTGGAGGATATTGTCCAGGATTTTTTGAGTGAAAATAAAACCTTTGCATAACCCTTCATTGTATCTGTATTTACAAAAAGATCCGTTGAGGATGGAATAACAAGAAAGTCCGCCTTCTGGTTCAATGGAATTTTTATTTCCTTACCCGTTTCTTCTCTCATATCCTCTTCAAGAAAGTTTACCACCGATGCTATTGCCTTTTCATTTAAACCAAGGTTATTCCCTACCCTGTAAACCTGTGCAAGTGTTGTTGCAACATATTCCGGCATTATGCCCATTTTTGTTAAAATCTCCCTCACATTCCTTGTTATCTCCGATTGATCTATGCCATTGGGACAGAAAACAGAGCATCTCCTGCACTCCGTACACTGGTAATAATAGGTATAAATTTTTTCAAGATCAATATCCTCAGGTTTTAACGAATCAATCTTTTTGTAAAGTCTTCTTACAATTTCAGCCCTCCCAACGGGTGAATTGTTCACATCACCTGTGGATATGAACATATGGCACTTATCAATGCATATACCACAGTGGATGCAGCTTTCCATGAATGTCCTGAATGCTCTGTTGTTTTTCAGATCTTTAAAATTTTCAATGAATGTTTTACTATCTCCCTCCCTCTTTGCATATATTTTTTCAAGCTCATCATCCTTTGCGTACCTTTCCCTGATTCCACCTGCCCATTCTATTCCCTTTTGCTTTTCTAGCCACTCTTCCCCTTTACCGCTTGGACTTTCAAGTATAATATCTCTAATGGAATATTTCATGGTCTCACCTTTCATGGTAAATTGAATAAAGGGTTGGGTTTGTAAAGAATGAAAATGGATGCATGAATTTGCTGAATGGAACATAAAGGACAAGTGTGCATGCAAGCGTGAAATGAATTAAAAATATTGGTGCAGTTGGTATTTCTATCGGGGAGAGAGAAAATAAAGATGAAATGAAAGGACCAACACTATTGTATGCATATGTCACAGGAAGAATAAAACGCATCAATAAGCCTGTGAAACCAAAAAGTAAGATAAGAATTATTGAAAAGTAATCACCTGGAGTGCTTATGTACCTTAAATAGACGTTTTCAATCCTTCTGTAAAGAAGGTAAAGTCCTGAACTTATGAGAAGAATAGCAAAACCATTTCCCAAAAGATCTGAAATTAATGCAATGGTTGAAAAACTTATGCCATGCGAAACAAAATAAGGTTCAAGAAAAAGATCAAAGTGTGCCAATATTATTATCCAGAGGCTGTAATGAAAGACCATTGATGCTACCCTTGTTCCCTTATCATAGCGAAGTGAAGAGAAGAAAAATATTCTTTTCAGTATGTTTTTTAATGCATCCAGCCTGGTGTTCTGTCCTGGATAGGTGAATAAATATGGAAAACCCAGATATGTGCCTGTCCTGCCCTTTGGTGTGAATATCCATTTAATTAAAACAAATATTGTACCTACAATGAATATTATTATCGATAAATAAAAATAAATAATAAAAATTAATGATAGATTACTCAAAATCCTCTACCACCCCTGAAAGTGCCCTATGAACTTCATGAATATCGCATTCTGTGTTTTTAACCATCGCTCCTGCACATCCCTTTTTACCGCATTTTAAAATCAATGAAAATTCAAGACCATCTATGGATATGGATTTAATTGGGTATA
>JAVRLI010000178.1:0-2182 GCA_031961525.1 Thermoplasmatota archaeon
ACCAACCTTAAAATTATTTTTCTCTACCCTGTGCCATATTTTTCCATCCTCCTTTTTTATTTCTAAAACCATTGTTTTAAAGGAATCGTTCTCAATTGTTCCTGTATCAAAAGGCTGTCCTCCACCACCTGGGTAAAATATTGTTTTATCAAGCAAAATTTCATTTCCTTTTATTTCCATTATAATTGCATCCGTTTCCCTTAAATATGGATCATCGTAGTAAAGCATAATGAAAAAAATGTAAGGTTGAATAAAAACTTTTATTTTTTATAGATCTTTGATGGCCACCAGTTCCATTTTTTCATTATAAGCATTACAGATGGTATGAAGAACATCCAAGAAATGAAAGTATCGACAAAAACACCGAATGCAAGACCTACACCAACCTCCTGTATTATTCCTATTTGGCTTAGATAAAGTGACATGAATGTTGAGAGAAGGATCATTCCCAGAACCATGATGACACCACCGTTCTCCCTCATTGCTATTTTTATACCCTCCTCATCACTTTTTCCATTAATCACCTCTTCCCTCACCCTTGTTATCATGAAAATGTCATAGTCAAGGCCAACAGCAAGGAGTGTTATAAAGACAAAGAGTGGCATGTAAATAAGAATGGGCATGTGGAAATAATAGTAGAATATTCCGTATGATATAACAAGTGAAATAAGAACAGATCCAAGTACCATGAGTACTAACCTGAGAGGTGTGAATACTGAATTGAACTGTATCATAAGAACGAAAAATGCAGCTATGGCAAGTATTGGAACAATAGCCATGAAAGTTTGCTGGGTGTATGAATTTGCATCAACAAGACCCTGGGAGAGACCACCTATATACCACTGTGTTACATTACCTTTCATAATGTTTTCAAGTGAATTTCTAAGGTATTTCACAAAATCCATGGCCTTGTTTGACCAGGAAAGGAATGAGAGCTGGAATGTTATATAAACAGTTCTATTATCCTTGCCAATGTATGAATTCATTTTTTGTATATAGATTGAATTTGTTGCATTTGTATAATTAAGGGAAAGAGGTGATACGTATGTGCCGAATGGATAAGTTGGTCCATAAACGAATGATACGTTACCTGTTGAAAGTAAATAGTTTTCAACATTTGTTATGAATGATAGTTCACTTGAATTGTACGTTCCATTCTTCAACAATGGGCTTTTTAATGTAAATATTAAATAATTTTGAAAAACCGTATCACCCTTGAATGTTTTGTTTATGACCTCAACAGCCTGAAGACCACTCTGGTGTGGAACGAGCTGGAACACATCCATACCTGATGGTGTAACAGCATAAACATAAAGACTGAGAATTGAAAATATAACAAAAATTGATAAAAGGGCATATCTGTGTTTTTTATTCAAATCTGAGATCTTTTCCATTGCATGTTCTGTTATATCCCTGTATTCCATCCTTGATGGCCAGAATGCTTTTTTATTTAACAAATTAAGTATTGAAAGAAGGAGCGTTAAAGCAAGAATGAGTGTTACAGATATGGATATTGCATTTGTTAAACCAGCATCGCTGAAGAGTGGAACATTTGATAACCACAGAACAATGTAAGAAATGATTACTGTTAAACCGCTTGTGAATATTGCATGACCTGCCCATTCACCAGTTTTAACAACAGGATCCGGTGAATTGTTCTTTATTTCCCTCCTAAACCTAGCAGTAAGGTAGACTGAATAATCTGTTGTCAGACCCAAAAGCAATATGAGAAGGAGTGTGGGTGTTATGAATGAAACTGATGTATGGAGAACATATTTGTAAAGCAGGGCGTTTAAACCTAGGGAAATATCGGCTGAAATTCCAAAGATGAGAAGTGGTAGGAGACCTGCAATTGGTGATCTGAAGAAAATAAGGCTTATTATCATTGCAACTATTATACCAACAATTAATGCCCTGAAAAGACCTGTGTTTGTCTGGTTTGTAAGCTGTTCTTCAATTGCCTTTTCACCTGCAAGAAGATAGGTTGCATTCGGTATATTTTTTATATACTTTGAAGATATATTTCCTATTATATTTAATGTGTATGCATCATTTGTACTGTTCAAACTTATAACAATAAGGGAAACATTATCCTTATAACTGACAAAACTGTGGTATGTGTATGATCCAGGTATGAAAGGATATGTTGCAAATGCACCGTTTAAAAGTGTTTCATTAATAA
>JAVRLI010000179.1:0-2176 GCA_031961525.1 Thermoplasmatota archaeon
CTCCAGAACTGTCCTTTATTCCGGATATCTGTGAATACTGTGATTTCAGATACTTAATTGTCTCAATATCAATATAGGAATTTGTTAATTGTGGAATGTTGTAAATGATAAAATCACAATGTCAACTGCCTTTAATACACCTTCAAAATGGTTTATGATCCATTTCTGATCCGATTTAATATAATATGATGGCATTAAAATAATTGCGTTCGCACCCACATCCTTTGCATGTTTTGCAAGATCTATTGCACTTTTTGTATCGGCAGAACCAATTCCTGCAAAGATCTTCAGGGATGAATATTCCCTTACCTTTTCAAGCAATTTTTTTCTTTCTTCGAGAGAAAGAAAGGGAAAAAGACCTGTGGAACTTGATGGAAATATGCCGGATACACCTATATCTTTAAGAAAATCAACCATTGTTTTTACTGCATCATAATCAACAGTTTCATCCTTTTTGAAGGGTGTCAAAAATGGTGTTACAATTCCATTATATTTCATGATCAAAGATATTTCTTATAACTTATAAATCTTTTCAATATCCAATTCCTCTGAAGAAAGATAAGGATGGTTTGATTTTTAGGTTACATTTTCAAAGAGATGCTTTGCCTTTTCTATCTGATCCAAAAAATAAGGTAATCAATACTACTAGAAAGAAAGTAAAAGGAAAAGATTATCCTCACCTTTTATTCTATCTCAATGTTGTGTATATTTTGAGGATTTCTTTTTTAGAGGAAAAATTGAAAAATAACAATCTGTGTTTTTGTCAAGCGTGGAAAAAGAGAGGTTGAAATTGAATTTGGGTAATACGCTCACTCAATTGTTCCCTCTATCCTCACAAATGTAGCAGTTCGATTGTTTGTAATCATTCCATTAGACTTAACTTTTATTGTAATCTATACTAGTTTATGTCACTTAAGAATAAACATGGATATTGTCATAATTAATGATCACGCCAGGTTCCGCTTACCACCCAGACAGGTTCATTTTCATCGAAGTATTCCTGACCCTTTACACTGTATTCTTCAATAATTTTTTCATTTATATCTACTCCCAAACCAGGTTTATCTGGAACTGAGAAATGACCATCTTCAACAGGTGTTCCATTGTATATTAAGTCCCTTTTCCATTGAGGGAAAACATCATAGAATGATTCCTGCATCAGGAAGAATGGAATGTATGCATCCATCTGCAATGTTGCTGCATTCTGTACTGGTCCAAAGGCGTTATGGAAGGCCATTTCAACACCAAACGCTTCAGCCATACCAACAATCTTTTTCGCTTCTGTTATGCCGCCAGAATTGGTTATATCCAGCTGGAGAAAATCAAGAACATTTTCTTTCAGATATTGCAATGCCTGTATCTTGTGTATAATTCTTTCACCCAGTGCAATGCGCAATTTTGTTGAGTTCCTGTACTTTTTCAATCCATCAATATCTTCAGGATGAACAGGTTCTTCAACAAATAAAATGTTATCAAACTCTTCAAGCCTTTTTGCTATCATTATTGCAGAATTTACGTTGAACCTACCATGGTGCTCTATGAGAAGATCTACATCCTTTCCAACACTTTCACTTATGGCTTCAATAATATTAGCTGCATTTTCAATGCCTTCTTTATCGATGTAATCGTAATAATGGTAGAATGGATCGAACTTAAGTGCTTTATATCCCTTATTTACCCATTCTTTGGCCTTTCTTGCAAAATCGTCGGGTGTGTTACAATCGTTATACCAGCCATTTGCATATGCCTTTATTCTATTTCTGAATTCACCACCGAGTATCCTGTACAAAGGTGATCCTAGAACCTTCCCAATAATATCCCAGGAGGCAATGTCAATTGCACTTAAAGCTGTTGTTGATTCAAAGGATTGTGGAAGGTAGAAATCATGCTTGTACCATTCCCTTCTGTTCTTTTCAACATTGAATGGATCTTTACCAATGTATACCCTTGAAACCTCTCTTATAGATTCAATAACAGGCAAGACTCTCAATGTCGGCACTGCCTCACCGTATCCAACATAACCATCATCTGTTGTCACTCTAACAAGTATCATTGTTGATGCCCAGGTTGCACTGCCCTTTTCCTGCCCTAATTCAAATACTTCAATGTTCCTTATCTTTGTCATATTTTATAGTATAATTTTTGAATACTTAAAATTTGAGTAAAATTGATGGAA
>JAVRLI010000180.1:0-2118 GCA_031961525.1 Thermoplasmatota archaeon
TTTGTCAAACAAGGCTCCCAAGAGTGATAGAAAGAGAATAATTTTCGAGGACATTGATAAGGGAGTTATGGAAGTTGTTAAGGTTTTAAAGGGTGAGGTAAGATGAAGGCAATTGTCTTTTCGGAAAAGGATGATCTTGCAGGACAGATATTAACAATGTTCAGGGGAAAATTCAGCATGGATCTATTCACAACATCCCAATCAGACCTGACAAATTATGGTGCTGATAATGTTTTTCACATAAAGGGTGAAAATGCTTTCGTTGATAATCTTTCAGACCTGATAAAGGAAAATTTCAAGTCAGGAGGATACGATTTAATCCTAATAGGATCATCTGTTCTTGGAAGAGAACTTGCATCTGTTCTATCGGAGGATCTTGGTTTTGAAGCAAAAACCGAAATAATGAGCCTTGAATTGAAGGATGGATTGTTCATTACTGAAAGATTTTTCTTTGGAGGAAAGAGTATAATAAAGGAGGAATCAAGGTCAAAAATATTCACAATTCTTCCAGGTCTTGTGGATCCTGTACCTGTTGATTCAAAATCAAAGGTAATAGAATTGAATCTGGATAAACAATCAAAAATTAGGCTTGTTGAATCAATAGAAAAGCCGAAGGGGAACGTGAACCTTGAAAAGGCGGATATAATAGTTTCTGTTGGAAGGGGTCTTGGTAAGAAGGATGGTTTATCATTAGTACAGCAGCTTGCAGATATTCTTCATGGTGAAATAGGGGGATCCAGACCAGTATGCCTTGATTATCACTGGTTGAGTGAAGAGAGGCAGATTGGTTTGTCTGGAAAAAGGGTGAAGCCAAAGATATACTTTGCTTTGGGTATTTCCGGACAGGTCCAGCACATAGCAGGTATGAGGGGATCCAAAACTGTTATAGCTGTAAACAGGGATAAGAATGCACCAATATTCAACGAATGCGATTATGGAATTGTTGGAGATCTTTATACAGTTGTTCCCAAGATCATAGAGTCGATGAAAAAATAATGAACGTTGCCGATATTGATATAATCTGTGATGATGCAAGAATAATAAAAAGTGTTCTGGATATAGAGAGTGAAAGGGATATACCAAGAACGAGGGTTTTCCTTGAGGTTAGGGAAAACACTCTAAAGGTTCATATAGAGGCAAGGGATATCAATGCATTGAGAGCTGCTATAACCTCTTATATGAGGTGGATCGGTCTCTCAATGAATGTAATGGAGATGATAAAGAATGGTGGATCTTAATCTAACACCATATTTGCAGGAAAAACTAAAACAGGCGCAGAGTATTCAACAGCAGCTTGAAAATGTAATTGCTCAGAAATATCAGCTCGATCTTAAATCAAGAGAAATAGCGAAAACACTTGAGGAACTGTCAAAGATTGACAGTAGTTCCAGGATATTTAAGCTGGTTGGTACAATACTTGTTTCAGTAAACGATATTGAAAAACTGAAGAAGGAACTGGAGGAGGAAAAGGAAACAATTGATGTTAGAATAAAAACACTTGAAAAACAGCAGAAGTTACTTGAGGACAAATATAAAGAAATACAGGCAGAATTTGCAAAGGCATATGGCGGTCAAACATGATCAAATATGTATGAGGCTGGAAAAATAAGGCTCAGGCCACTTGAAAGATCCGATTTAAGCCTTGTTCATGAACTTGAAAATGATCAGTACGTTACATTCTATTCAAGGGGTATTGTTATAAATTTCAAGAACATGGATGAAATCATTAAGGAATATGAAGAGGATTTAAAGGGAAACAGGAAAAGGTTTGTTGTGGAGGAGATTGATAACAGAAAGAGTGTTGGCATTGCATCAATATACGATAATCCAGGACCAATTAAAAGGGCAGGCATAGGTTTGTACACAAAGAAGGAATACTGGAACAGTGGATTTGGAAAGGTTGCAACTTTTATTTTATTAGAAATGTTATTCTATTTCCTTGATTATGAAAAGGTAGAGGCATGGAGCGCTGAGTACAACAAAAGGGCGCATAGGGTTCTCATGGATAATGGTTTGATTCTTGAGGGAAAGGTAAGGAGAGGGCTAAAGGTTGCGGGAAAATATTATGACTGGTACATATTTGGAATATTGAGGGAGGAATATTTTGAGAAAAGGGGT
>JAVRLI010000181.1:0-2106 GCA_031961525.1 Thermoplasmatota archaeon
ATGAAGAATGCAATAAGAGAGTACACAGGAAAAAACATTGATCTTAACAAACTTGCAGACAAGGTTGAGGAGTTCTTCAGAGAGCAGAAATTCAATGTTCAAAGAGGTAATCATCCGAAGGAGATTGTTATACAGGCAAAGAAGGAAGGTATACTGAGAACAATATTTGCTGCTGATCAGGCTTTGACAGTTGTTATTTCAGGGGATCCAAACAATGTAACAGTCAGGATTGGTGTTGCAGATTGGCTAAAGGATCTTACTGTGGCCGCAATTGAAGGCATAATCCTTACACCCCTCCTTTGGTTCTTTGAAATTCCTGAATCACTCTGGGTATTTGAGATAGAGCATAATCTCTGGAAATATATAGAGGAACAGTTGGAACTGGGCCTTTAAAACATGATTGAAAAAACAAAAAGAAGATTTATTCTCTTTACAACTTCAATAGCTGCATTTCTTCCACCGTTCACATCAAGCCTTATCTCTTTTGCCGTGCCGAAGATTGGTGAAACATTCCATGCAAGCTTTACTGAAATTGTATGGGTACCTCTTGCAAATTTGATTGCACTATCATCCTTCATGATGCTCTTTGGCAAAATATCAGATGAGTTTGGAAGGGTGAAGTTATTAAGGATTGGCTTTTTAATGTTTTTAATAGCATCAATGCTTATTTATCTCGCTTTAAATATTTACATGTTAATTTTCTTTGTTTTTTTGATTGGAATAGGTACAGCCCTAACAGGGACAAATTCCACAGCCATTGTCAGCCATGTTTATCCGAAAGAAATAAGGGGTGGTGCACTGGGCATAAACGCCATGTCCGTTTATCTTGGCTTAACCCTGGGCCCATTCCTCGGTGGAACGTTAATACAATTTTTTGGCTGGCAATCTGTGTTTTTAATAAACGTTCCTGTTGCCCTTCTTGGCCTTATACTATCATTTTTCACACTTAAGGGTCTGGATTTTAAAGGAAGGAAAAGTAAAATCGACAAGTTTGGTGCAGTAACATTCCCACTCTCAATATTTTTAATTATAATTTATCTGAGCGCATCACAGATCTACGGTTATTTTTCAACCATCTATTTACTTATAGCTGGATTGGTTATTCTATCAATTTTCGTTTATTTTGAAAGAAAGATTGAAAATCCTCTTATCGATCTAAAACTTTTTACAAGAAACAGAACATTTTTTGCAGGTAACATTACAGCATTCCTGAATTATGTTAGCACATTCTCCATAGTTTTTATATTTTCAATTTACCTTCAATTGATTTTGCATTACAGTGCATTTTTCTCAGGTATGTTATTGATTTCAGAGCCCATATTGATGGTAATATTCTCACCAATAAGTGGAAGATTGTCTGATAAATACGGGTCAAGGGAAATTGCAGCCATTGGCATGTTTCTGATCGGTCTATCCTTTCTCTCTTTATATTTCATAAAAATAACATCACCCTTGCATATTTTTATTCCTCTGGCTGTTATAGGTATAGGCTTCGGTCTTTTCTCAGCACCAAACACAAATTCTGTCATGGGATCGATCACACCGGATAAATTCGGCCTTGCTTCCGGAACACTGGGAACAATGAGATTCACAGGGCAGCTGATAAGCATTGCACTTTCGAGTTCAATACTCGCATCAGCAATGCCAAGAATAATGATACTTGAGATGTTCTCAGGGATTCAGATATCTGTCAATACAATATACTATCAGGATTTCATTACGGGCTTCAAACTTGTCATGCTGATTTCTGGTATTTTGAGCTTGATTGGTGTCTATACATCATTGCTAAGGGAAAGGAGAAATTTTAATGATAAATATTTTATAATTTAAAGAATTCACGATGCCTATGGAATACAAGTGGACAGTGCTTACAAACACAACCCTTGGCGGTCTCATGTCCTCAATAAACATGACAATAATAATGATTTCTTTACCAGCAATATTCAGGGGTCTGGGAATAGATCCAACAGCACCGGGTGAATTCACAATCCTTCTCTGGGTTTTGATGGGCTACAGTGTTGTTCTTGCATCATTGCTTGTAACATTTGGAAGATTATCTGACATGTACGGAAGAACAAGGCTTTACACAACAGGATTCATCATTTT
>JAVRLI010000182.1:0-2239 GCA_031961525.1 Thermoplasmatota archaeon
TTTGATTTTCACAGAAAAAATTCAGGGATTCGGCGGTTTGCCTGTTGGTATTGAGGGTAAGGTTATTTCTTTAATAAGCGGTGGTATAGATTCACCAGTTGCCGCATTCCTTATGATGAAAAGAGGAGTATTGCCAATATTTTTACATTTCAAACATAACGATGAACAGGAAAAGGCTGTCAGGAGAATAATAAAAAAACTTGAATCCTATTCACCGGATCCTTTAGAATTGATAGTTGAGGATCATAGATCTCTTCTTGAAAATATTTTACAGAATTTATATCAATCAGGTTACGAAAGCTGGACATGTGTTTTCTGCAGATACTCAATGTTAAAGAGAGCAGAGGAAATTGGAAAAAACTACAATGCACTTGGCATTGTTACAGGAGAATCTTTGGGACAGGTTGCATCACAGACCCTGAGTAACATTGCTGTTGAAAACCTTTCAGTCAGAATTCCAGTTTTCAGACCACTGATTGGTTTCGATAAGGTGGAGATAGAAAAGATAGCAAGGGAAATAGGAACATTTGATCTATCAAAAAGTGGATGCGGATGCCCATTCTTACCTAAAAGGCCAATAACAAACGCATCAATAGAAAAATTCATTGATCTTGAGAAATTCGTTTTCAACGAACCTGTTAAAAAGATTAATATTGAGAATTTGGATAGGAAAACCTGTTGAACATGGATGCAATTTCATTGTTAAGCGGAGGAAAGGACAGTACTTTCGCCCTTTACATAGCATTAAACCAGGGAATTAACGTGAAAAGGACAATAACAATTATACCTGAAAAGGAATCGTTCATGTACCATGTTCCAAACGTGCATATGGCATCAATTGTTTCATCCTCAATTGGCATAGAGAATGATGTTTATGAAATTTCGGATGATCCTGAAGAGCTTGAGGATATTATAAAAAATTATGATGAAAAAATGGTAATAAGTGGAGCGATTGCATCTGATTATCAAAAAACAAGAATAGAGAGAATATGTGAAAATCTCCACAAGATACATTATACACCCCTTTGGCACAAGGATCAGTTTTTGCTGTTAAAAGAAATTCTAAATGCAAACTTTAGATTCATATTTGTTGGTGTTTTTGCTGAAGGTCTTGATAGATCATTCATTGGTAAAGAGTTTGATGAAAACATGCTTTCAAAATTAAGATCACTTTATGCAAAATATAAAATAAATCCATCCGGTGAAGGGGGTGAATATGAAACACTTGTTATTGATGCTCCGATTATGAAGGAAAGAATTGAAATTGAAGATTATGAGATAGTATGGGAGAGGGACAATGGATATATGATAATAAAAAAATATGAACTCAGAAAAAAATAAATAAGTTTTTTTCAATTGAAGAATGTAGCGGGTGTAGTGTAGAGGTTAGCACAGGAGCTTCCCAAGCTTCTAACCCGGGTTCGAATCCCGGCACCCGCATAGGGAAAAATTGATATGTTTGATTAAACATATTCTATCTATGATTCTATCATTCTATGGACCATCGGGTTCAGGTAAAACTGAAACAATAACAAGGGTTATAGAGTATTTCAAAAATAAAAATTACAATATTGCTACAATAAAGCACATTCCCCATGAGGGTTTTTCAATAGATTCACCTGGAAAGGATACTTGGAAATTCTCAAATTCAGGATCAAAATTAACTGTTTCTTCATCAATTGGTGAAGTATCATTCATTTTGAAAAGAAACATGGATCTAAAAGAAATAATAAAAATGATAAACCTTTTTGGTGAATTCGATCTGATTCTCATTGAAGGTTACAAAAACGAACCATGGATAAAAAAGATTAAGTTTGGAAATGGTGAAACAAAGGAAAATACGGTTATGGAATACAGGGATTTTGATTCATTGATAAAATACATTGAACATGAAATTGAAATAGATAAAATAATGAAAAAATTACCAAACTTCAACTGCGGTGAATGCGGTTTCAAAACTTGCAGGGATCTTGCAGAAAAAATTTTGAAAAAAGAGAAAGATTTCATGGACTGCAGGTATTACAACCCTGATGTTTTCATGAACATATCTGTGAACAACAGGGAAATATACCTGAGTCCATTCGTCCAGAATATTGTAAAGAATACAATAATCGGTTTGCTTTCATCACTTAAGGGTGTTGGAAAAATAGATAACCTGGAAATAAAGATGAAATTTTAGGAAAATTATTTAACCAGTTAATCTATTTGTTCGATTGGGTGAAATTATGAAAGTATGGCT
>JAVRLI010000183.1:0-2115 GCA_031961525.1 Thermoplasmatota archaeon
TAACAGTGTGTTCCGAATCTAGAATATTATCAAGTTCCTTGGCATCATCGTTACCTGCCTGCCAGTAAATCTTAAAATCTGTGCCCGAGAATTTCTTTGCAGCCCATTCCTTCCACTTTTCTATCTTTTTAACCATAAGTTCATGGAAAATCTGATTCATCCTTTCTTTGTCATTTTTTAGCCTTTCGTATTCATCCTTTTCAACAACGATTGGATAAAAGCCCTTCTTTTCCATTCTGTCTATGAATTCGTTCACTTCCCTTTCACTGTTAAATTTTACCTCATTGCCGAATTCTGTGCTTATATAAACATTTCCCGGATTTTTTAATATTGGAACAATTGCCTTCCCTGTTATATCACCTCCGTAAATAAGGTAATCCGCTTTGTAAAATTCTTTTGCATTGAGAAACTTTTTAAAGCAAAGATCCGAACCATGGAAATCGCTTGCAAAAAATATACGAAAGGTTTTGGATTTCTGTTTCCCCCACATATTTATTCACCTACTCAGGAGGTATTTCCTGAAATGCATATTTTATATCAATTCCTTTCTTCTTGTTGCTTATGTACATACCAAGGTATATTATTGCACCAAGGAAATATATCACAAACACTGCCAAACCTGACTCCATGTTTATAGGCATCAGTATGGATCCCCAGAGACCAACGATTCCATAAATTATACCTGCAAGTGCTATTCCTCCCATCCATGAAATTACAGGAATTCCCAGGAATTTTCTCTTTATTACAAATGCCTGTTCGTAAAGATTCTTTTTATAAAATGGAATTAGTATTGCTGTTAATGCAGGCAATATGAAGCCAAAATCAAATATTGGAATAATGTCAATTATGGCCACCTGAGGAATATATGCGTATGAAAGTAAACCAACCAATGCTATTGCTCCAATCAGTATTGTTGCGTAGGTTGGAACCTTTGTTCTTGGCGATACCCTGCTGAAAATTTCAGGTGCCATTCTGTCAAATGACCACGCAAACAGATACCTTGTAGCGCCAATTATGGTTGGAATGAAAAATATCACATCCGGAAGCCAAAAAACAAGCAGACCTAAAATCGGTATTCCCGGATTTGTATATACCAGTGTGACAAAGAAAGGAGTATATGTTCCTATATATGAAAATGGTGTTTGAAGGCCATTGGCAATATCATATGACCATGCTGTTAAAAATTTCTCCCCGAAAGAGTAAAAACTTATGTTGTAAAATGTAAGGTAATATGTAAGAATTATTGCAAGAGCAAGAAGAATTGCAATGGGCAATGATTTTTAACCTGTCTCATTTCACCAGACCACGTTGTTGGCAATGTATACCATGTAAATGCATACCAGGCTATTGGGAGAGCCATTAACGTTGCCTGAAATGATGGTAAAAATGTTAAACCATTGGATTCAGCATCAGTTATAACACCATTGTATGCACCACTGCCAGCATAATGATCAAAGGCTGCCTGAAACTGGGTGGGTGTGATTGTTGCATTAATTGCAAAGAAAATGATTGTGGAAGCTATTTCAATTACTCCTGTCCAAAATATAATTCTGAATGATATCTTGGTTGGTGCAAAAGCGGTAAGTATTGTAAAAATTATTATTATTAAGGCACCAATTATCACCGAAACGTTTGTATCTAGTATGGTAGATGCTATACTGTAATATGTCTGGTTGTTATAAATAAATCCTAGAGTCTGAAATGTATAACCAAGGTATTCGTCTGCATAAAGAGCATAAACGCCTATGGAAAAAACATAAGCAAAGAAAAGTCCAAAGGCATTAAGGAAACCTAGAAATGGGTGTAAACCTCTACTAACAAAGACATAATCACCGCCTGATCTTGGCATTGATATACCGAAAAGAGTGTAAACCATTCCAAGTGCAAAGCTGGGAATAAACATAATCAGGTATGCCAGTGTATAGTTTGCACCTGGAGAAAGGTACAATAGTGATATCAGGAAAATTGGTACACCACCTGTTACGAGAGAGAATGTTGCAAAAAAGGAATCCCAGCCACCCACCGGTCTTACCAGTCCACTTGCTTTTCTCACATAAACATCAACTTTTGGACTTTGTTCCATGATAACTTTATACATAACAATGGTATAAATCA
>JAVRLI010000184.1:0-2108 GCA_031961525.1 Thermoplasmatota archaeon
CACAAATGGTCTTCAGCAACGTAAATACAGCCATTAATTGGGTTATAGGCAATACCATACGGAATCCATTTTGTTATAATGTTTTTAATTAATTGATTTGTTGATCCGTCTATAACAGATACAGTATTCTGGATAGAATTGGCAACATATATGTAACCATTCAATGAATCATATGCTATTCCATGTGGGTTTCTTCCCACTGGAATATTCCCAATAACACTATTTGTTTTACCGCTTATCACCGTTACATTATCCGATTCTGAATTTGTTACGTAAATATTGCCGGTTGAAGAAACACAGGCAATTCCAAATGGATCCCTGCCAACAGTAATATTTGTGATTACTTTATCTGTCGTTCCATTTATCACTGTGACTGTATATGTATAATAGTTGACCACGTAAATACATTTATTGAATGGATCATAAACTATTCCGAATGATCCCCCTGGGGAAATTGTTATATTTTTTATTACCGTATTTGTTGATCCATCTATCACAGATACGTAATTTGAAAGCTCATTGGCCACATAAATACAACCATTATCGGGATCGTATGCAATAGCTGACGGGGACCAACCAACATAAATACTTTTAATCACAGTATTTGTTGATCCATCTATTACGGATACATTACTTGCCAAATAGTTAGTTACATAAATATAACCATTAGCTGAATCATAAGCAATCCCTGATGGATTTCTTCCAACAGGAATACTGGTGATCACCGTATTTGTGGCACCACTTATTACAGTTACATTGTCTGAATCATAATTTGTAACGTAAATATTGCCAGTTGAAGAATCACAAGCAATTCCATATGGTTTTGATCCTACCTGAATGCTTCCAACAATTTTATTGGCTGTACCGTTTATCACCAGTACATTATTTGAACCAGAGTTGGCAACATAAATATAACCATTGACCGGGTTATATGAAACTCCAAATGGTGACTCACTGTTACCTACATTAGGAACATTACCATTAAGAAGTGTATTATTGAGCAGATCAAGTGTGTATTTCACATAACCAGCATTTGATATGTTATTATTAGCGTAGAAAACATTTTTATTGTTTAACCCCGGGATATGATTTGTTTTTGAATCAAACTGGTTAGAATTTTCCAGATTGTATATCCCTGTAAATATGGATAAACCTAAAAAAATCATAAATGATATTGAAAAAGCGATTAACACTCTCCCCTTCATATATATTGTAATAAATTACCAATATATAAAAATAACGTTAAAGATTTCGTTAATATGATTTTAATTTTCGAATATAAGCAGTGATTCAAACTTTATGTAAAAGATATTTTCAATGCATATTTGTATATGGCTATTTAAAATCTTTATAAAAAATTCATGGAAATTTTGTGAAAAACATAAAGAGAAAAAAATTAAAGATGTTCTTTTCCTTTAATTATACTAATGTCAAAGGTTAAAGATCCCGACATTTACAACCATGCAGGTCTGATTTCCGCCCTTGACCTGGTTTGTTATGGTTTTTCAGTGGACATTGAAAAAATAGAAAAAACCTCAAGAAATTATTCCAAAAAATATGATTTTATGAACCCTGAAAAAATAATGGAATTGATAAATCAAATTGAAAATGGTATAATGAAAAATGTTTATACTGAAAAAAACAGAAGAGATATTAAAATATTGAATTATTTAACAAGGATATTGCTTGCATTAATGATAGGGTTTGCAATAATCTCTTATATTTACCACAACATTATACTTTTGTATTTTGTTTACCTGTTTTTTGTTTCAGCTATCTTCGTTTTTTATCTACACTACAGAAAGCTTTCGAAGATGGATAAAATGTTTACAAAAATTGATGACCCAGAATTTCTGAAAGCTAAAAATGAAATTATTGAAATAAATAAAAAGCTAATAAAGGCTTTGAATGAAAAAATGGTTGAAAAGGATACGAATCCCTATGATTATAAAATTCCATTGAGAAGTTATTATGATGACATTGAGGTGGTTACGCCAGCAAGTTTTACAAGAAATTATTATATGGGTATTGTAAAAATAAAAAAATAGTTTTATCCCTGTATTTTCCAGTACTTTTCAATACCATCCCTCTTCAGATCTATTATGTAG
>JAVRLI010000185.1:0-2153 GCA_031961525.1 Thermoplasmatota archaeon
CTGGGATATCAAAGATAGTTGTGAGGATGAGACCGATAGGGGTGATGAAGGGATAGATGGATTTTT
The DNA here is from genome assembly GCA_031961525.1 of Thermoplasmatota archaeon. GTDB lineage: Archaea > Thermoplasmatota > Thermoplasmata > Thermoplasmatales > ARK-15 > JAVRLH01. The sequence goes on from JAVRLI010000185.1 coordinate 67, forward strand.
ACATTATCAATTGTTCAGATCTAAATGAATCAACATTGAATTCTCTATCTATGGAATTGAAAAAGGAAATGGATGTTAATTTTAAAATTTTTAATTATAAATTTGATTTTTCATTCGCCTTCAATCAAATTAGAATGCAATACAACGCTGATTCGCTTTTAAAAAAATTGAGGGAAAGTTTTGATAAAAGATTCATATGCATCTTTCCCCACGATATTTATGTGGAAAATATGAATTTCATATTCGGTCTTGCAGAGTTGAATGGAAGGGGTGGAATTGTTTCAATATTCAGGCTTAAAGATAAAAATTTCCATGAAAGGTTGCTTAAGGAAATGAAACATGAAATTGGCCATATTTTCGGTCTCAAGCACTGCGAAAATAAATGTGTTATGAATTTTTCAAATTCTTTGTACGATGTTGACAGGAAACCCGATTATTTCTGTTCCCACTGCCTTAATGAACTAAGAAATAGAATAGGTCAAATAAGTTTGATAGAATGAAGCCAAGTAATATGCAGAATATGAATGGAACATAGTAAATTTTCCATTCTCCTCCATCATAAATATTTGTGAACATCCTTCTCGATACATTCCCCTTTGATAGATTTCTGAAAAATAGGTAAATAGAGAAAAGAAAACCAATTATGGCTGCATAAAATAGAACTTCAATTGGATAAGGGAATATTATGTTAAGAAAGAATCTTTCATTTGATTTAAATAATGTTAATTCCGGGTAGAATGGATAGAGAATTGTCAAAGCCATCATTGCCCTTGCATCCGCCTTTCCCTTTATAACATTGATCCTGTACAATGTTTTGAAAATTATTAAAAGAAGAAGGGATTCACTGTATAATTGACCCCAAAGGATCATAGGAATTGAAAGAATGAAAAAAATGATATCAAGGTATTTATCAAATTTGCCAAGATCTAGGTACCATAGATAAAAGTAGGCTATGAGAAGAATTACTGAAATTATGTTTGAATTTAAATTTGATAAAATTAATATTGATCCAGAAAAGATTGTCATGATGAACCAAACAATGTTTGAAATTTCCCTTGTTTTAATATCCTGATAGGATGCAATACCAAGGAATATTAGGGCGATGACAAATTTGATTATATCAAGGTACATTGGAAATAAAATGAGAATTATTTAATTAAAATTTTTGCAATATTTTATATTCTTTTATTCATTCTAAAAATTATGGAAATTGTTTTTGGCCCTGTTCCATCCAGGAGGCTTGGAAGGAGCCTTGGTGTGAACAATATACCATACAAAATATGCTCATACAACTGTGTTTATTGTCAGCTTGGAAAAACATTAATGTTAAGCGCTGAAAGAAAATCTTTCTATTCACCACAATTCATATATGATCAGGTAAAAGAAAAACTAAATGAACTTAAGGATGAAAGAATAGATTACATAACATTTGTTCCTGATGGTGAACCAACATTGGATATAAACATTGGAAAGGAAGAAAAAATGCTCAGGGATTTTGGTAAAAAGATTGCAATTTTAACCAATTCATCATTAATGAACGATGAGAATGTAAGAGAGGATCTTTTAAACTTTGACCTTGTTTCGTTCAAGGTTGATGCAGTTTCATATGAAACATGGAAAAGGATTAACAGACCGCATGAAAAAATAAAATTGAATGAAATAATGGATGGAATGCTTGATTTCAGTGAAAGATTCAATGGAAAATTGATAACTGAAACAATGCTAATAGAGGGAATTGATTATGAAAATGAATTGTTAAAAATTTCAGATTTCCTTGAAGAACTTGATCCTGATGTTGCCTACATAAGTATTCCAATAAGACCCCCAGCGGAGGATTATGTTTTACCTGCAAGGGAAGAAACAATAAATAAAGCATACCAGATATTTTCAAAGAAATTGAAAAAGGTGGAACTTTTGATAGGTTATGAGGGTGATGAATTTTCATCAACTGGCAATTTTAAAGAGGATCTTTTGAGTATTGTATCTGTTCATCCCATGCGTGAGGATGCCCTGATGAAATTTTTAGTAAAGGAAAATAAAAGTATGAAAGATGTTGAAAAATTGATTGATGAAGGAAAAGTTGTTGT
>JAVRLI010000186.1:0-1973 GCA_031961525.1 Thermoplasmatota archaeon
AGATATTTGGTGAATCAACAACCTATTCCTGGATAGGTGCACAGTTATCCTATCTAATCAACCCAACATGGGCCGCATCCAATCCCTATTTCCAGCTTTTCGGAGGAATGCATATGGTGAATGGAATTGCTGTTAACAACCCATTCAGTGAAATTGGTTGGGAACCATTTTCGGATCTTGGAACATTCCTTGGTGGTCTCCTATCTGCACTTTTCATATCAAAAAGGTTTATGAAATATAAACCCCTTGTTCCAAAGGTATGGGAGCATAGGTTTGGACCGAGCAGAAAGTTGAGGGCCATAGGATCATTCATTGGTGCATTTCTTGTCCTTTTTGGTGCAAGGATGGCAAATGGATGCGCATCGGGTCATATTCTAAGTGGAAACATACAGATGGCAGTTTCAAGTTTTGTCTTCATGATCTTTGTCCTGTTGAGTTCATGGGTTACATTATATACCTTGCTTCATCTTAAAATAAATGGAATGGGTTATAGATGAAAAAACTAAATATTTTTTATTTTTTCATTTTAGGTAATATTTATGTTTGATATTACCACAATTCAAATGGTCCTTTCCGTTGTTTCAGGTCTATTGGTTGGATTCTCTCTTGGTCTCATTGGTGGAGGAGGTTCAATACTTGCAATTCCATTATTGATCTATCTTGTTGGTTATGATCATCCACATATTGTTATAGGTACAACAGCACTTGCTGTTGGAATAAATGCTTTATTGAACCTAATCCCACATTTAAGAAAAAAGAATGTTGATTTTAAAGTTGGATCATTCTTCAGTGTTTTCGGTATAATCGGTGTTTTGGTAGGAACAGAAATGGGATTGTTAACACCTGGAAATGATCTTTTATTTATATTTGCAATATTGATGATTGTGATAGCAATATCCATGCTGAGAAGAAAATGTGTTGAAACATCCGCAAAGCCTGAAATAAAAAAATCGAATTTTAAAGTAGCATTTTACGGTCTTTTAGTTGGTTTTGCATCGGGATACTTTGGCATTGGTGGCGGTTTTCTAATTGTTCCTGCTTTAATTTATTCGGCAGGTCTAAACATACTTCAGGCAATAGGAACATCACTAATTTCTGTTGGACTTTTTGGATTAACAACGGCGACAAGGTATGCAATTAGTGGAGATCTGAACATAATTATTTCAGTTCTTTATATAATAGGTGGAATAGCAGGTGGATGGATAGGTGCATCCCTTGCGCATTCAGTGCCTAAAAGAACATTAACAAAAATATTCGCAATTATTATAATTCTTGTTGCAATCTATATGATCTATATGAACATAACAGTTCTTATGTCTCTAATAAAATCATAAAATTTTTATCCATTCTTCATTTTTAAGCATTGATTCAAATTTTGTGTAAACAGGGATCCATGTCATGGATATCTACTCCTGAAGAGATCCTAATCTCATCTTTACATTCTCTGAATCCATGCATTGTTCTCATTTTGTTATTTAGCTCTATCACCCTTAGGTATATAATTTTTCTCGCTGATTCTTCCGTTGATAACGAATCTATGATCTAATTACTTAACACATTGTCAAAAATTTACACATGTATGTAGTACCATCCGTCTTGTTGTTTTCTTAATATTTCAACAAATCCTCCCTTGGGAGTTGGTTCTACACCATGAACAAGGTCAGAAGGCTTGATATTATGCATTTCCATAGATGTTCTGCATGCCATCACTTTTACTTTTTCCGCACCTAGCATAGGCCTTATGGCTTTTTCATCGGTTACCTCATGTATTGCTGTTTCAAGGAATACTACTTCTATGTGTTCGATATCTTTCTCCATAGCAAGATGCGTGGCAACAACATTTGCCATATCAATTTTTTCCTTTTCTGACACTTGTATTATTACATTCATAACATCAGTTAATTCAAATTAACTTATAAAATTTACTATAAAACTTGATTTATGTATTGTCCTGAAAGCATTGAATATAGAAA
>JAVRLI010000187.1:0-2067 GCA_031961525.1 Thermoplasmatota archaeon
AATGGAAAGGTAATGTACAGAAAGGTATGCCCGGAGCATGGTGAATTCAAGGATATTTATTTTGGTGATGTTGAAACATATTTGAGGTTTGAAAAATATGCATTTGATGGTGTTGGAGTTGAGAATCCACAAATAAATGGTGCCAATTGCCCCTATGATTGCGGTCTTTGCAAATTACATTTCAGCCACACAAGCCTTGCAAACATAGATCTAACAAACAGATGCAACTTAAAATGCCCAATATGCTTCGCCAATGCAAATGCTGCAGGATATGTTTATGAACCCAGCTTTGAACAGGTTGTACAGATGATGGTTAATCTGAGGAATGAAAAACCAGTTCCAACACCTGCTGTCCAGTTTGCTGGTGGTGAGCCAACGATATATCCATATTTCTTTGAAGTAATAAGGAAGGCAAAGGAGCTCGGTTTTGCACAGATCCAGGTTGCAACAAATGGTTTAAGAATAGCCCATGAAAAGGATTTTGCACAGAAAATGCTTGATGCAGGTTTGCATACGGTCTATTTGCAATTTGATGGTTTCAAGGATTCAACATACATTACAACAAGAGGAAGACCAGGTTTCTTAAAGGAAAAACTTCAGGCTATTGAAAATTTGAGGAACACAAAACCAAAACCCCTTGCCACCGTTCTTGTTCCTGTTATAGTGAGAGGAGTGAACGATGATGAGGTGGGAAAAATCATAGATTTTGCTCTACAGAACCTTGATGTTATAAGATCTGTTAACTTTCAACCTGTTTCATTTGCAGGTAGAATACCGGAGGAACAGTTAATAAAGGGAAGATATACACAGGGTGATCTTATAAACGATCTAATCAACCAAACTGATTATTTTGAAAAGACAGATTTCTTCTCAATTCCAATAGCTGCATTGTTCTCCGAACTGGCATCACAGATATTCAAGCATCCATACGTTGCATTTACATCACATCCACACTGCGGAACAGCAACATATGTTTTCAAGGATTATGATAAAAATAAGGTAATACCAATTACAAGGTTCATAGATGTTGAAGGTCTATTTGAAGAATTGAAACCGAAGATCCTTGATGGAACATTTTCTAAAAAATTGAAATTAACTGCATATACTTCACTCTATACAACATTCAAGAAATATTACAACGAGAAGGAGGCACCATCACACTTCAAATTAAAGGAAATACTTGATATATTCAATGAGGGAACGAAGGAGGCCCTTGGAAAATTACACTGGGATTCCCTTTTCATAGGTGCAATGCATTTCCAGGATGAATACAACTATGATCTTGAAAGATTAAAGCGCTGTGTTATACATTATGCAACACCTGATGGAAGGATCATACCATTCTGTGCATACAACTCCGGACCTGTTTACAGAACGGAAGTGGAAAAGAAATTCTCAATGAGCCTTGAGGAGTACAGAAAGAGGTATGGTAATGCAATAGGTACGGAAGGAGCGTGAAAACTTGGAGGTAGATACATCAAAATGCAATTATTGCGGTGCATGCGTTGGTTCATGCCCTGTGAATTGCATGTTCCTTGATGAAACAAGGATAACAATAGATGAAGAGAAATGTGTAAAATGCGGTTTTTGCATAAGGGTCTGCCCAATGGGTGCAATTTCTGCAGAGTGGTTTAAATGATGGAGTATGATGTTCTTGTTATAGGTGCCGGTCCCGGTGGTAGCACCGCGGCAAGGTATGCTGCAAGGCAAGGTCTCAATGTTCTTTTAATAGAAAAAAGGCCTGACATTGGTTCTCCTGTGAGATGCGGTGAGGGAATATCAAAGTCCTGGCTTCCTGAGGTTGAGATTGAACCACAGCCACAGTGGATATCAAACGAAGTGAAGGGAGCAAGGGTTTTCTCACCTGATGAAAAAAGCATAATAAAGCTTACAGAAAAACAGGCAGGCAATGAGGTAGGATACGTTATAGAAAGGGATAAATTTGACAAATACCTTGCAAAGCTTGCAGGTGAAGAGGGAGCTGAAATATGGGTTAAAAGCCCAGCTATCTCTCTAATATTTGAGAACGGGAAGGTTGTTGGTGCAAGGATAAGGAAAATGGGTAAA
>JAVRLI010000188.1:0-2106 GCA_031961525.1 Thermoplasmatota archaeon
ATTTATATAATATGGCTTATTTTTTCCATAGTTTTTTACAAAATTTTTGATATCCTCAATATCCTCAATGGACAGCCAGGGATATTTTACTGTTCTGAATATTGTAAGCGGTAGATCACTGGCTATCAGAACTGATTGTATCAATTTATCCCTGTCAAATTTTCTTCTTATTGTGAATTCATATTTTTCCGTATTGAATGGAGGTGCCTTTATATCAATTGCAAATCCATCCACATATGGTGCAATTTTTTCTATTATATTTGGTAGGGATCCGTTTGAATCAACTCTAATTAAAAGATCATCCCTCTTCTTTCTTATTGTGTCAATAAGATTCAACAATTTTTTTCCATGTAATGTTGGTTCACCCCCCGTTATTATTACCATATCAATTATCTTATTATTTTCAAGTTCCCAAATCAAAGTTTTCAAAGGGACCTCTTCAAAAATTCCCTTTGCAATTTTATGGTTATGACATGACCTACAGTTATAATTGCAGAAAGGTAGGTAAATATTTAATGATATGTATCCCGGATGGTCAATTGTTGAAGTAAGAAGTCCCGCTATCTTGGGAATTTCATTGTCCATTCAGAGATCCCTCATAATATCCTCAAGCCTAATTTTACCTCTTGTAACCCAATCCGCTCTTCTCGTATCCTGCCAAATGTTCTCCTCCCCCTCATATAAACCAAGATCCCTGTTAACAGTTTTTATTTTTCTTGCCACCGGCCTGAAATACCCAATTACCCTTGAATAAATTGTTGTATCATCGCTTTTACATTTCGGGCATATTAGATGTTCGCCCACAAATTTACTTTTGCAGTTGTTGCATACTGTGAGTGTTGGTGTAATTGTCATATATTTTACGGGATAATTATAGAAAATGGATTTAATAAGTTTCTTTTTTGCATCCACAGGTATTGCCTCTCCCATAAAAAGATGTAGAACTGAACCACCAGTTGCATAATTTTGGGTGTGAGCTGAAACATAAACAAGTTTTGAAACATCCTTTGAATCGAAGGGTGGTTGGAATCCTGATGTGAGTATTGGCCTTTCAATTGTACCTGAAACAAATATGTTCTCTATTTCTTTCCTACCATTCAATTTTTCATCAACAATATCCCTGAATAGTTTGAAATCTTCTCTTCCATTCTTTAGGTTCTCAACAAATTCTATATCCTTCCTTGCTAGGTAACCCGAGGCATTTTCCTGGGGAGCATACTCAAAGTTCCATGGTATTCTATCTTCTCTCTGAAATTCCTTTAATCTTTCAAGTATATGTTTTGATACTTTTTTTGCAATTTTTATTCCCTCATCACACATAATTCCATCCTTTATTCCAAAGTTAATTAGTCCTTCATGCCCGCCTCCCAGGGAAATGGTGTTGAAGTATGTGTTTAGTGATTTATCAACGTAATAGAAAAATGTGGGATAAAGTTCCTCGTGATTCATTATAAAATCCCTTTTTTTGTTAAGGGCATCCCTGGCATATTCAAGGAGCATGTCAATGTGTTCAAGTAAGGAATTTATGTCACCCCTGTGAATATATCCAAGTCTGTTAAAGTTAAGGGAAATTACACCAATTGAACCTACGCCGGATGGATTACCGAAAATGGATCCCGTATGCTGTACATTTTCAATCTCCTTTAAATCTACCTGGAATCTACAGCAGAAAGATCTCTGAAGTTTTGGATCCCTTACTTCAAGGAAATCGATATTACTTTTCCAGTATTGTGAAATGAAAGGATTTGTAATGTAATTTTCAAAATAAAGGCCACCAAAGTTATCCATTTTTTCCAAAAGCTTTGAAAAGACCCTTGAATTCCAGTCAAAATCATCTGTAATGTACAAGGTTACAAGTGGGAATGTCCATGGCTTTCCTTCAGAATCACCTTCCGATAAAACATCAATGAAAGCTTCATTCACTTCATCATAGATTTCGGGTTGCAATTCTCCGAATGTTTTTGTTCTAAGGTTAAAATTACCTTCTCCTATCGTTATTGGTTCTTCAACTAGTGCAGGTGAAGGTCCACCGATTGTTATTGTAACGTTGGTGAAAGGTGAATTTCCGCTTCTGAAATCAAGATTTACATTGTAAACGAATGATTG
>JAVRLI010000189.1:0-1955 GCA_031961525.1 Thermoplasmatota archaeon
TTCAAAGAAAAACAGGAGGGGACTTATTGGAGGATTAGTTCAAAGTGGTGTTGTATGGGGCTTTTTATTATTCTCTTTTTTGAGGTGGATTGCTTTTTTCTTATTTGATCAAAATGGAAGCATTAACCAGTCAGCTTTCTATTTTTCAGGTTTGGGATTTGCTTATTTCTTTATTCTATTCCTTCTAATAATTCTTTTAATTATTTTATATATTTTGCCTGAATCTGGAACATTTTTAAAATTGAAGAGGGAAAAAGGTACGGAAATGGTACCTGTATTCAAAATTTTTACGTCACGTAATATTTTTGCCTTTTTCCAAATTTTACTGTTAATTTTTGGTGTTTATATTACAAGTTATTCCCATAATTTCATAATTAATTTATTGGTTATAAAACAAATTAACTTTAGTAATATAAATCTTATTTTAATACCCGCATCTATTTCCTCGGCATTTTCAATCATTTTCCTGGGTTACATTTCAGATATTATTGGCAGAAGAAGATCCTTTTTATTTGCTTCAATTTCAACCATAATTTTATCCATACCCATCTATTATATAATTTACATTTCAAATTCACTGAACAATCTTTTGATTGCGATGGTTCTTGAGGGTTTTATTACCTCTTGGATTTTTGGTTTATTACCTTCCTATATGAGTGAACGTTTTGAAACAAACGTCAGGGCATCGGGGATAGGTTTAGGTTATGGGGCAGGTTATTTTGCCGCTTACCTTTTAGAATCATTATGGTTAATGATTTATAATATTTTCATTAATTCTAAAAATTTTACCAATTCCGTAAATGTTGCAGAGGTTTGGACAATCATTCCTTTATCCTTTTTAATAATTGGTTCGATTATTTATGGAATTGCCGCACTACTTGGTCCTGAAACAAGGGATCTAGATCTTGGTATTTAAAAAATTAATTATCCTTTTTATTGTTCCCTTTATAGCTTATGTATATTCCCAATGCAATTAATGCAAATCCGAAGTAAATGATAAAATTCTCAATTTCCTTTAAAATTAAAATGCTTAATAATACTGATAAAGCTGGAACAAAGAAGAGAAAAGAGGAAACATAGGAAATTCTGTAATTTTTTATTAAAATCATGTAAAATAAATATGCCACGGCTGTTCCCAAAGAACCCATATAAAAGGCAATAAGATAAAAGTTCAAAGAATCGGGAATTTTAATGAAAATTCCTGTAATGAATATTGGTAGGATGTTAAAAGGTAAAGCATAAAGAAATTGAAGTGAATTAATAACCAAAGGATTTATGTTGCTCAAAAATTTTCTATAAATTACACTTGCCAATGAGAAACCTGTAGCACTCAATATAAGGAAAAAGAATCCTATTATTGAATTAATGTAAAGATTTTCAGAAAATATCAATACAATTCCTGACAATCCCAATACTGAACCAATTACACTGAATTTGCTCAGTTTTTCGTTCAAAAAAATACTTGATAATACGAGAGAAATTATTGGATATGTGTAAATTACAATTGTTGCAAGGGATGATGAAACATAGTATTCTCCTATGAACCAGAAACCGAAGAAAACCATTGTATTGAGAATACCCATAATGAATATAATTAAATTTGTGAAAAAATCCTTTGGAATAAAAAGAACGTTATAGGAAATAAGCAGGGAGAAGATTGCCGAGAATAGGACCCTGAAGAAGAGAAGCCAGTATGGATCAGAATAATTGTAAGATAATTTAACAAGTGGAAAATTCAATGCCCAGAAAAATGACATTGAAACGAATGTTATTGAATGTTTCAAGTTCACTTTCTGGCAGAATGAACTTTACCTTAAAAATTTTTTTAATAAAAAATTATTTGTTTTGAATTATTTCCCCAAGAAATCTTGATTTTTCCAGTATCTTTAGTTTGTTTATGCTTGGTGGTATTTCAAGTGTTTTAATGTTTACAAATGAGGCTATATAATTATCAA
>JAVRLI010000190.1:0-2035 GCA_031961525.1 Thermoplasmatota archaeon
AGCATTGTTTTCATAATTTCACCACAATGTAAGATATAGATCACTGTATTCATGCATGGTCAGTGGTTCAACATCAATTCCAATGTTTGAAAGACCTTTTTTAAGAACATCATACCTTTCCATGAGTTTCTCCCTCACAAAATTAAAATTCTTTTCACCCCTGATTTCATTGTATGAAATATTTAAAACAATGAGGAATATCTTTTTCCAGTAGTTACTTTCAATTTTCCTTATCAAATTTTCAATACTTTTCCCAATGGAATAGAGTTTTTCATTTTTTATAGCATAATTTATGTTCCCCCTTACGGAATAAACATATATGTTTAAGGAAAAATCAAGAGTGTTCAAAAAATTAAGAAAATTTTCAAAAACTTCATTTTTATCCTTTTCATCCATGAGATCCAAAGAAATTCCCGTTGCCCTAAGGGCCATCATCCAGCCTTCCGAGTATTCCCATATTATTCCATTTCTGTCCTTTCCTTTTATGTATATTTTATCGTTTATCATGCTTTTATCATAATTTTTCTTCGAGATAAACCATAGAAATGCCCTGTAAAGGTAAATGTCAAGATCAACATTCTCAATTTTGTAAATAACTGTAAAGATTGCAATTGGAATTATTATTGCAAAGAAAGCATTTATAAAAAATGAAAGGACAATTAAGATTGAAACATAGAAGATTATCCTGAGTATCTGTAAAAAAGTTAAATTTATTATCATATGATCTGTACCAATGTTTTCTGGTATGTCAAATTCCATTTTTAACCACCAAACTTGGGTGTATATTTCAATGAATTTGAAATTGAATTAATTCCTCTTTTGCTGAATTTTGTTATGTTTTCACCCAGAAATATCCTTGGCATAAATGTGCTTATCAATGGATATCCACTTTCAGATAGAGCAAAGGAAACAAACCTTGGAACAAGCAATGCAACTGCAAATATTGAAATCCAGAAGAGTGGATCCTCTATGAAGGCCAGAAGAATTAAAACAGGAGACATAAAGAAAAGTTCCATGGACCTGTCTATCAACGAAATCCATATCTTTTTTCCAATCCTCTCCGTTCTTGGATGCATGAGGAAAAGGGATCCAACAGGTAAGAAAATGATAAGGAAATAAATCCAGACAATTCTCATAACGAGAGCTATTGTGAAAAAGAGCATAACGCTAACAAGAGCAAGGAGAATAAAAAATTCCAGGAGACCATTTGTTCCAAAATAGTTTGAATTGAAATTCTGAAAGTAGTTCCATGGCCACATGTTAAGGCTTTCAATACCGTGGAAGGGTGATGGCTGTCCGTTCCAGACAATGTTAAGGCCTGAATAAAGAAAATTGTAAAGGATCCTTGAGAAATCCATTATACCATCAGAGAGAAACAGAGAAAGATATGCAAGAACGATTCCAAAGAATATTCTTGGCAGATATTCCTCAATGTTAAACTTCCTGAAATTTGTGAAATGATCAAACAGGTATGAAAGGGCTGAAATTATTAAAAAAATTGAAAAAAATGGTGCAACAACGAAATTGAGTATTGTAACATTTAAGTTCACTGAAACATCCATGCCAATCTGTGCATATGTTTCATACCCTGGGTTTAATCCATTTGGTATCCACATGGGGTTTGTTGAAGGTATTTTACCATTGTCCAGTACATGTGGAAATGAAAAGTTTGGATTGAGGAATGGGTAAATGAAGAGACCCCATAATATTCCCACTGCAGCTATAAGTAATGAGTTGAGTATAAGAAACATCTGTGTAAAAAAAATGTTCACTATGTCAACTATTCCCAAATTATTCACCCGTTAGCTATGTAGCTTATAACATTAATTATAACTGTCGCACCTAGTATTATAACGGAAGCAAGAAGCATTATCGGAAGATCATGTTTGAATTTCATAATACCTTCCCTGTCATCCTTGTGCCAGAAAAGGAAAATACCTTCCCAGATCCACATTATTGAAAGAATACTTACTGCAACACTGTTTATAACAAAAATCATTCTTCCAAGAAGGTTCTGTAATGATTGTGTTGCATT
>JAVRLI010000191.1:0-2004 GCA_031961525.1 Thermoplasmatota archaeon
ACCCTTGGAAAGGTAAAGTTCATCTATATCGTTTACCATAAATGAACCATAAAGTGATCCTTCTATCATAAAATACATTTTCCAATCCTTAAATTTGCGTAGAATGTTGAATTCATGTGTAACAAGAATACATCCCCCATCAAAATTTGAAAGAATCTGTGATAACTTAATTTTTTTGTTCTGATCCAAACTTTCGAAAGGTTCGTCAAGAAACATAAGTTTTGGATTAGATGCCAGTGCCATAATATTTCCAAGTATCTTAGCTTGACCCGAACTCATTTCATGAATATTTTTATTCAATATTTCCTGAACTCCAAAGAATTCAACAAGTTGAAAATACTTTTCTGGACTATCTCCTCTCAGTTCTGCAAATAAATTGAACAAATCTTTTGCTGGGATTAATAGCAACCTGTAAACATCAACTATATTTGTAGAAACCCTTACTTCATTCCTTAAAGAATTAACATTTTTTCCAAAAATTTTAACATCACCATTTAAAATAGGAACAAGGCCAAGTGCAGCCTTAATTAGAGTGGATTTTCCAGATCCATTGGGCCCAACAATAGCCACTTTTTCATCGTTGTTCAAGGTAAAATTCACACCTTTAATAACTTTTGAACCTTTTTTGTAACTTACTTCCAGGTCTTTTATTTCAAGTATCATATATTCCACCACATCGTTCCGTGGTCTCTCATATTATTTAACTCTATAAAAACTTAACTTTTTATTAAAATGTTAAATAATTATTTTTTCAAGTTTTATTATGATTTTACTTAGTTTGTTAAATAGAATAGAATACAATTTTCATTTTTTTATGTAATAGCCTAGAGTCTTATTTTCTCAATAAGACCTATTCACCCTTTTTGGGAAGATTAAGTGGAAGGGTAGGCAGCCATTTCTTTAAATGAATTTGAAGTCAGGAAAGATAACATTGCAAAATCCAAATCTTATACATACGTGGTCAATTAAACAAAAGAACATTTTTCAAGACTTCTTTTGTGATATACTTGATCTTTTTTATTCATCTTTTTATTTTGTATTTACTTTTTATACACAATGATTTTTGACCATTAAAATATTATGAAAATTATTTTTTATTAAACCGTTAATAAAATTTGGATTCAAAGGCCTAAAAGTCTTCTTGCCTCCTCACTTATCCTGTCCACGGTCCATGGTGGATCCCATACAAGATCTATCTTCACATCCTTTACACCCGGTATGGATCTTAGCTTATTTTCAGCATCTGCGAGGATCCAAGATGTTAATGGGCATCCTGGTGTAGTCATGGTCATTTTTACATAAATCCTATCATCGCTAATCTTAAGTTCATATACAAGACCCAGATTAACAACATCAAGACCTATTTCAGGATCTATCACAGTTTTTAAAACATTCCATACATCATTTTCATTTATCATATTTCAATAATATTCAATTTGGTATTTAATTTCTTTGTCTAAGTTCCTTTTAACATTAATATTAAATATGAAATTATGTAATGATTTTTTAATGTACAGGACACCATCAATAGGCAGGAATGGAATAGTTGTCTCTGGTCATCCTTTGGCAACATCAGCAGGTTTAAACATACTGCGAAAAGGAGGAAATGCTGTGGATGCTGCCATTGCCGTAAGTTCAGTTCTTTCTGTTGTTCTTCCATCACAGAATGGTGTTGGAGGGGATTTCTTTGCACTCTATTATGAAAATTCATCAGGAAAAGTCTATTTTTTGAACGCAAGCGGTTATTCTGGATCAAGGGCAAAGTATGAAAATCTTCCTGAAGAAAACGGAAAAAAGGTTTTACCGGTTGAAAGTCCCTATTCTATAACTGTTCCAGGCATTACATATGGATGGTATCTTCTATCCAAACACTCAACTATGGAATATGATGATTTACTTTCACAGGCAATAGAGTATGCTGAAAATGGTTTTCCCGTTTCCTATCACCTTTCTTTGCAGATTAAAAATTCCAGGAACAAGCTTTTAAAGAATACATTTCTAAGA
>JAVRLI010000192.1:0-2074 GCA_031961525.1 Thermoplasmatota archaeon
TTAAACGCAAGATCCTCAGGGGGTGTTGCGTTTAAAACGCTCACAATGAAACTTTCAGGACCATAGGGAAGGATTTTAACAAGTGTAATGTTCTGTGAATAAATGTTTGAGAGATAGTTTATTGAAAAATTTTTTATCATGTTAGAATCTTTGTATGATGTAACGTTGAAATATTTTACCAACAATTTCCAGAAAACAACCATGGAGTTGTTTGAAAACTCCTGTGAAAATGATGAATTATAAATTGCCATGTTTATGCTGTATTCCTCAATTTTCAAATATTCTGATGGATCGCTCATGGTATAATTGAAGTATGATGTGAAACTGTTCAAATAGGGAATTAAAATATTCTCCAATAAAGTGAGATTTTGCTTAATAAACTTTAATGTTTGATTATATGCAATGTATTCCGATACCTGAACATTTAATCCCTTCTTAACAAGGTAAATGAATGTGTATGTATAATAATCAGGTACACCAAACATTATTGATAGTGAAGAATTTGTGTTGTTGTAGATTTCTTCATAACTTATTTTGGTTAAGTTGTAAAAAACAATAATATTTTTCATGTAAATATTGCTCATGGATCCTGCTTTATAGAGAGCATTGATTGTGAAATTTGTTTCATTGTTCAATTTTAATGTATAATTTAGAATTTTCAATGCATTGCTTGATGATCCATTCAATATTTCCTTTTCAACAGTGAAAACTGATGTTAAATTAACACCATAATTTTTCAGTGTTTCATTACCTGAAATAGCATTCTGAAGATCTATTATGTTTTTTACAGCAATTTTATCATACATACTGGCATTTTCAATAAGAATTATATCAACTGTTGTTGAATTATCGGATATGTTTCCATTGTTATTAAATTCACTGCTCATTAAATTTGAAGCCTTTTCCGACATGCTGTTCTGCGTAACAAAACTACCAGCTATGTTGTATGAAGTTTCCTGGAAAATCATTGGTGAAAATGGAAGAAATATTATTGCAAGTATTACCCAAATAATAATAATCTTCTTGCTGTTCTTTTCAACGAAAATTCCAAGTTTTTTAAAATATTTCTCAAACATACTTTTCCCTAATTACAACTAAATATTTAAAATTAAAACATAGATTTTGTCAATCAACCATCAATAGTTGACAATGAACCAGAAATGTAGATTGAAAGGGGTGATAATAGAAAAAGAACAGGATTTGCAAATTCTTCAGGTTTTCCAACCCTTTCAGCAGGAATATCCTTAACAATATCCTACAATGGATCTTCCTTTTCCTTAACCCAATCATCCTCCTTAACCTTGTTGTATCAAAATAACCAGGAATGGTTCCATTTATTCTTACTTCCCTCAATTCCTTTGATAGTGTTTTAACGAGCCCAGCAAGTGATAGCCTGAAAACATTTGAAAGTGAAAGTTCAGGTACAGGTTCCCTTATGGCTATTGATGTTGATATTACAAAAACACGGCGAGAAAGCCTCGCTTTTTAAAGCAGGGATGAATCGCCGAAATGTTTATTAAGAAATTTTATATATATTAAACAATGCAGTTGAAATCAACCAGACATTCAGTATATCTGTTTAACTATCATATTATTTTCATACCAAAGTATAGGAGACATGTTCTAACAGGGGAAATTGCAGAGAAACTCAAAGAGATATTCTATGAAATAGCGTATAAGTATGAGATGGAGATAATAGCGGTGGAGGTGATGCCTGATGACATACATCTATTTGTATCAGCACTGCCAAGATATGCACCATCTCAGATTGTAAAGTATTTCCAGGGCATATCTTCAAAATTGTTAATAAAATATTTTCCAGATTTTGGATTTAAGGTTTCGGAGACATGGACACGGAAATATTTTGCATCCACAGAGGGTAATGTCAGTAGTGAGATCATAAAGCTTAAAGATGCAATGGGATAGGGAAAATGAGAAGCATAATCAAGGTTAAAATATACGCAAGGCGGTCAAAAACGCAGTTGCTCAAGCAATCATTAGGTAATATTAGGTTTGTGTGGAATAAGTTGCTGGAGAAAAACAGGGAGATATACAGAAAAGAGAAGAAGTTTCT
>JAVRLI010000193.1:0-2046 GCA_031961525.1 Thermoplasmatota archaeon
TGTGAAATATTCCGGTCTATCAAGATCAAAACCTATCGGATTTATGAACGTCTGAACCTTAACCCTGGCATTTTCAAATTTTTTTAGAAAATCTATGCCGAAGTCACCGATATTTTTGTATGATATGCCCGATATCTGGGATGATGATATTTCCACTGTCTTTTCAGCATTATAAAACTCTCCAAGTTTTACAATAAGGTTCATTGCTGTGCTTAATGCTTCACCATATTCACCGTTAAGCATTTTTTCCTCTTCATTTGTGAGGTACATGTTTCATGGATTATTTATGAACATTAATAATCTTATCGTCAGTCAAAAAGAAAATGTTTATTAATTACCTTTTAATTTTTAAAATTGTTTGTTCAGAAAATGGCTTGAGAAATATGACAACATTAATAACACATCTGGACTCAGATGGCATACTTTCAGGTTACCTTTTAAACAAATATGTTGAAAAAACTCAAAAAATTTATTTTTCCTCACCAACCTACATAAGGGACACGATTGCCAGATCCATAATGGGATCCTGGGATCCATCAAAACTTTACATACTCGACATAACGGGAGATAGGCTTTCTCTCAGGGTTGCATCAGTATATTATGAAGCAATATGGATAGATCACCATATATGGGGTGAGATGGACAATTATACCAATGTTAAGGTTTATGTTTCCCCTGAAAAGAGTGCAGCTCAGGTTCTTGCAAATGTTTATAAAATATCTGATCCCATGGTTGAGGCAGCAAACCACATTGATCAAAACAGAGTTGAAAATGATTTTGAAAGGGACCTGAGGGATCTTATTTCAGCGGTGAGGAACGCAAAGGATTTTGATTATTCAAGATTCTTTGAAAATATTATTAATGCTGAAGATTCAGAGAAAATAAAAGAAATAATTAAGGAAAATTATAATCTTATTGAATCTTTCAGGAACGAAATGGATGAGATAAAAAATGAACTTTCGGACAGGATCAATAGGTTGAAAATTAAGGATAAAAGGGTCATTTTTGTTGAACCACACAGGGATATACCTGTGTATAAAATAGAGGAAATGTTTGATGATGAATGGGATATTCTTGTTGTAAAGTATACGAAGATGAATAAATATTCATGTACAACAAAAATTGAATTCAGGTCAAGGGAGGAGGATGTACAAAGAATAGCAAAATTCTTCAATGGGGGCGGGCATAAAAATGCATCAGGGGCAACAATAAATGGTCTTCTGACAAAAATTGAGCTGGTTAATGCATTGAACCTTTTTTTGTGAATTAAAAGTAATAATAAAAGCTTGCCTTCTGATGAAGGGCAAGTTTAACAGCATCCTCTATAATTTTTTCTCTTGTTAATTTACCATTAGTTAAAAATCCAATCGCTCCCTTTTTTCTTCCAACATTATATTCATGGTAAAGTTCACCGAATCTTTCATCTATTGTTTTATTGTTCAGTTCCTCCATGAAATTTTCTGGATAAAGGAAACCCATGGATGTTGAATAATTTTTGTATCCGAGACTGTCCTGAATCACAATGTAATGAACATCAAAATATCTTTTTAAAGTGTTGGACCACATTAAACCCGATTCTATACCAACACCGTAATCTCCATTTTCTATCGATTCTTCTGCCCTTTTTATTGCGAGTCTTATTGTATCTTCATTGTAGGGTTGCTTTATTTTTGTATTAACCCTTTTTGCCTGAACTTTCACAGGAAAATTGAAGAATTTTTTGAAAGCCTTTTCCACTGCCCTTAACTTTACTATGTTTTCAGAACCAACGTTCACAACAAGCTCCGTTAATCTTTTTCCATTTTCGTTTATTTTACCCTTCACAATTCTTGTGGAAGTTATGGGTATGAGATCCTCACCAAGCACCCTTCCTATGTTTTTAATAATCATTTCCTTCTTTCCAATCAATTTCCTCTTTATGTTAATTTCCTCAGCATATCTTTTTGTTTCATATGAAACAACAATGTAATCAAAATCCTCCTCAATAGTAGGACCATAATGATCGTTTATCATTCTTATTTCAAAATCTTTACCAAATTTTGATAC
>JAVRLI010000194.1:0-2045 GCA_031961525.1 Thermoplasmatota archaeon
TCATTTTTTCATTCAATTCAATATCAGCTATTTCCTTAATATCCGGCCTTTCAGGGAAATTTTTCTCTATCTCCTCCCTTCCTTTCATTATTGCTGGCAAAAAAATATCATTCCATCTGGCAAGCCTTGAAAGGCCAAATCTTTTCAAAAGTTCTATCATAGTTTCAGTTCTTCCTCTATTACTTTACTCTCAGAAAAATCGAAGACGTTTCCGCAGTTCAGGCATTTCTTTGCCCTCTGTGCGCACTGATAATGGTATGTTGCACCACATTTTTCACATATTACCATGTCAAGATCCTTGAATATTTTACCCCTGCATAGAGAGCATCTTTCATTACCAGTTGCCTTTGTCTTTTTAAAACCATGCTGAATTATTGTAATCATGTCCATTTCCGTTGATTTTTCCCTTTTATTTCCAAGCTCTGTTGTGTATTCCAGTGTTAATTTTAATTTTCCCTTATCTTCCCTTCTCTTCAAATTTTCAGATATTTCAATCTCCCTTTCAATTTTCCCGGTTTCAATTATTTTATCATCAACAACACCCGAAATTTTCAGGGTTGATTCTTTCACTGGAACACCCGTGTTTGTTATTTTTGCTTTGAATGGAATGTTCTCATCACCAACAGTTAATGATAAATTGATTTTTATGATTGCGTCGAGTTCTGAAACCTTTCTGTCCAATACCTCAAGTATGCTCTTTAATGAATTTAAATCAACATTCAGAACATTCTCCTCAAGGATTCTTTTTATTTCCTCCCTTTCATCTGAAACATTAACATTGTAATTCTCAAGGATCTTTAATTTTTCATTTATTTCATTTATTAATTCTTTATTTTTCTCAATTGTTTCCTTTGTCCTTTTTATCTGCAATTTTTCCTTTAAAATTGAATTGAAAAGATCGTAAAATTCACCGTTGTTAAGAAGGGCATATAGATTGACAAGTGATTTTTCGTATCCAATGGATGAATATTCATTCTCTATACTTTTTATCCTATTGTTAAAGTTTTCAATAACTTTTTCTTTAATTTTATTGTATTCATTCTCAATCCTTTCTTTGAAATCGATTGTTCCAAAATTTTTTGTAAGATCATAAAATGTTTCAATTTCACCATGAATGTAATCATGGAAATCTATGGTTTTCATCGTATCATTTAAAATACCGCTTAAAAACATTGATGCGGAATCATAATAATTCAGTAAATTCCTGCTCTCAATCAATTTCATTGAATCAATTATTGCAGGATAGTTTTTCCTGTTCCATAGAGTGTATATGAAATCAAGATCGGCTGAAATGTTTTCTTTTTTTCCGAGAGAATATATTTCATCCATCTTATCCTTAATTTTTTCATAAATTGTTTTCTCAACCCTTATCAATTCATCGTTTATGACCTTTAAATCTGAAACTTTCCTTGAAACTATTGAATTTTTTATATTTTCAGGATTGAATTCAATGCCCATGAAATTTGATAACTTTGAAATGTAAAAAAGATCCTCATCAATCTCTACGAAAATTCTCTCTATCTCAGTATCAAGTTTATATATTGCCTCATCAAGGTATTTCAAAGCCAGTTCATTTTTACCGCTCTGGAAAGCATTCCTTGCATTCTGGTACAGTGCAAGTATTTCATGAACCTTTATACCGAACTGAACAGCAACGTTAATTTTTTCTTTAACCTGGTTTATTTTTTCCTTTATTGATTTTAGAAGTTCAGATAATTCACCATATTTCTCTATGATATTGTTAAGATCCATGATTTCCTGTGCATACTTTTTCTGCAAAATGTTCCTCTGTATGTTTTCAAACGTTCTTATCAAATTCTGGTCAAATGTACCAACATTCGTTATTATTTCCTTTACCTTTATAACAAGGGAATCGACAATTGATTTCAACAAATTATATGATTCAATTTCCTGTAGAGCCTGAAAAGCATACTTTGTTGCCTCAACTGCATTATCAAGCTTTAAAACCCTCCTTGCACTTGTAACAAGACCCTCCGCAACAAGCGTGTTCCTCTTTCCCTTCTGTGCCATTACTTCCTTTTCAA
>JAVRLI010000195.1:0-1890 GCA_031961525.1 Thermoplasmatota archaeon
AAAAGAAACTGGATGAAGCAAAGGTTATAGTTGCAGGTGGAAGGGGTGTTGGATCAAAGGAAGGATTTGAAAAATTAAAGGAACTTGCGGATCTTCTTGATGGGGCGGTCGGTGCATCAAGGGTTGCTGTGGATTTGGGATGGATGCCAAAATCTGCACAGATTGGTCAGAGCGGTATAACTGTTCAGCCAGATTTGTACATAGCATGCGGCATATCAGGTACAATACAGCACATTGTTGGAATGAAATATTCAAAGGTTATTGTGGCAATAAACAAGGATCCAAATGCACCAATATTCAACATTGCAGACTTTGGAATTGTTGGTGATCTACATCAAATTATTCCAATGTTCATCGAGGAAATTAAAAAAATAAAGATGTCGAATGTTTGAAATAATTGACAGGGACGGTCTTGCAAGGATAGGAAAGTTCACAGTGGGCAAAAAAAGCGTTGAAACACCGGCATTAATGCCTGTGATAAACCCAAACATAATAGTGATAAGTCCAAGGGAAATGTATGAAAAATTCAGAACACATGCTTTGATCACAAACTCCTACATTATTTACAGGGATGCGGATCTTAAGGAAAAGGCTGTTAAAGATGGTTTGCACAAACTTCTTGATTTTCCAGGAATAATAATGACTGATTCCGGAACATTCCAGGATCATGTTTATGGTGACATAAACATAGATTTCCTCGAGATTGCAAAATTTCAGAAGGATATTGGATCCGATATAATAACGATACTTGATGTATTCACAGAGCCTGAATTTGATAGGGAAAGGGTTGAGAATGCAATAGATGAAACGTACAGAAGGGCAAAATTAACAAAGGAAAATTTAGAAAATGTTAACATAGCAGGACCAATTCAGGGGGGAATCTATCCAGATCTAAGGGAAAAGACTGCAAGAATGATGAATTCACTTGATCTTGATTACTATCCAATAGGTGGTGTTGTTCCTTTAATGGAAAACTACAGGTACAGGGATCTTGTTAACATAATAATGAGCGTGAAGATGAACATTGATTATGGAAAGCCCGTACACCTTTTCGGTGCTGGCCATCCCATGTTTTTTGCTTTTGCTGTGTTGATGGGCATAGATTTCTTCGATTCCGCATCTTACGTAAAATATGCAAGGGATGATAGAATTCTTTTTCCTGATGGAACAAGGTACCTTGATGATCTAAAGTATGTACCTTATCCATCACCCTATCTGGATAGATATGACCTCGATGACATTAAAAGTATGGAAAAGGAGGAGAGGGAAAAAATTCTCGCAATGCATAATCTATACATTTCAATGGAAGAAATTGAGCGAGTAAAGGCGGCAATATTCGAGAATTCATTATGGGAGTATGTGGAGGAAAGGGCAAGGTCACACCCATCCCTTTATGATGCTTTAATTGAAATTTATAAATACAGTGAAAAGATTGACAAATTCGAGAACCTCAGTAAAAAGCATCCTTTTTATTACACAGGAAAAGAGAGTTTAATGAGACCTTTGGTTAAGGCGTTCGAAAAAAGAATAATTAAAAATTATAAATACAATAAAAAGATATGCTTTGTACTGGATTCAAAGGATCTGAAGGAATATTCAAAATTGATAGAAAATGTTGATGCACATTTTCTCATAAGAACACCAATGGGTTTTGTCCCCTACAATCTTTTGCATGTTTATCCAATATATTCTGCAATCTTCCCTGAGAACTGTGAATATTATGATAATCTGAATAGAATTCTTGATTCAATTGATTTCGATATCCTTGTTTCATTAATTAATAAAAAATTGGATGAAAAAATGGAAAATATTCTGAACCTTGAGTTCAAAAAGAAGGATATGGATATTGAAAGAATAAAAAATGTGATAGATTTCCAGTTCGGTTACGGT
>JAVRLI010000196.1:0-1886 GCA_031961525.1 Thermoplasmatota archaeon
ACCCGGAGTTTTGACAAAAATAGGTCTTGGAACATTTCATGATCCAAGGCATGATAATTCTTTCATGAACGATCTCGCAAGGGAAAGGAAAAGGTGCTATGCAAAAATCGTGGAAATAGATGGTGAGGAATATTTACTTTACAGGGCACCTAAGCCAAACATAGCATTCATAAGGGGGACATATGCGGACGAGATTGGTAATTTATCCATGGAGAATGAGGGTATATACGGTGATGTACTAGGTATTGCGCTTGCTGCAAAATCAAAACCAAAGGGAATTGTTTTTGCACAGGTTGAGGACATTGTTAAAAATGGATCCATAAAGCCAAAGAATGTTCATGTTCCTGGTCCATTGATAGATTATGTTGTTCCAGCTCCAAGGGAATACTGTCCACAGGGTTGGACCTTCCATTATGATCCAAGGGTATCAGGGCAGATTGTTCCATCAATAAAATACAAGGTTTCAAAGATTCCTCTTGATTCAAGGACGGTTATAAAGAGAAGGGTTGCAATAGAACTTGCAAATCTTGTTAAGGAATTAAGAAGACCGATTATAGCAAATTTTGGAACAGGGATTCCTTCAGAAATAACAGAAATACTTGAATATGAAAACATAATGGATCATATTTACACAACGGTTGAATCCGGTCCATGGGGTGGAATAGCATTAAAGGGAAATGATTTTGGTCTTTCAATTGGCCCTTTTGCCATAATACCTGAGCCTGATCAGTTCTCCATATATGAAGGGGGAATAGCTGATGTCACAACACTGGGCTTTCTTGAAGTCGATGAAAAGGGTAATGTTAATCCGGCATACAGTGAAAATGTTTTACCAGGTCCTGGAGGATTTACTGATATTTCAAACGGTGTTCAGATAGTGTTTTTTACAGGGTTCTTCAACGGAGGAGATAAAATAATAAATGTTAGGGATAAAAAATTGTTCATAGAAAAGGATGGAAATATTGTTAAATTTGTAAAGAATGTTAAAAAGATATATTTCAATGGAGGAATAGCTATTAGGGAAAAAAAGAGAATTAAATATATAACGGAAAGGGCAGTTTTTTCCCTGACTGAAAAGGGTCTTATACTTGAAGAAATTGCACCCGGTATTGATATTGATAAAGATGTAATTGAAAAGATGGAGTTCAAACCCATTGTTTCAGAAAAATTAAAAACAATGGATGAAAGGATATTTGTTGATAAAAAAATGAATCTTTATGAAATAATTAAATAGAGCCACCGGAGGGTTTCGAACCCCCGACCTGCTGATTACGAATCAGCCGCTCTACCTGCTGAGCTACGGTGGCACTATTTGAGAAAACCGGGATATAGATCCTCATATCTAACATTTACATTAACTTTTTCAATGGATTTTGGTATCTCTTTATAATTTTCCGGTATAATATCAAATGTTCCATCCTCCTTTATTTTCATTTTTCTGATAATTTCATTGAGATTCAAATTGAAATCAATACTTTTCTTCAATTCATTCAAAAAAATATCCATGTACTGTGGATCCAGGGTTAAATATTCAACTTCAAGATTCAATTCCCTGAATCTTTTTATTACAGATGCAAGGAAAACATGATCCTTTTTGATGTAGTTTATTGTTGAAAATTCAGGTCCCCAAGCATAACCATTTCTTAATGATGAATCAATGAACATAATGTTCCATCCTGACCAGGGATTCTGCAATGGTATGAATGTTGATGGTGGTGAAAAATAGTAGGAGAATCTTATTACAATTAACTTGGGTTTATTTTTAAGATCGATCTTAACAGGTTTGAGATCGAATGGTGATTCATAACCGTAGTAACAGAATTCAAACAATTTTGCATTCAATGTATTCTTCCCTTCTGTTCCCGAAGTACTTTTATAAAATCCAA